>JADJDU010000031.1 GCA_016702505.1 Microthrixaceae bacterium | reverse complement strand
GACGTTCATCGCTCATCGCTGTCTCCTTCCTTGCCCAATGGGCCTCTCGTCACCACGGCCACGACCTGGGCCACCAGCACCGCCACCACCAGCCCGGCCACGATCCACCAATCCCACGCCCCACGCCCGATGGCGTCCACTGCGGCGATCACCGGTCGCCGTCCACATCTGAGACGGGAAGCATGACTGTGGCCCCGATAGGGACGACGACGCAGTGATAGTGCGGCTCAGGGATGGTCTCCGCGTGGTCAGCGCAGGTGGCAAACGTGAGCGTCGTGTAAGGATCGTCGGGGTTCTGCACCATCCGCAGCGGCGTACGGCGAGTGGCTGGCGACTTGCACCGGTTGACAGAGCATCGACCCAAACCCGATCTACGACGCTCCAAGTCGAGCACCGTCACTGGATTCCAATACCCCTGCTCACGGCGGTCGAGTCGGTCGAACTGGCTCTGGTGAATGCGTTCCCACACCAGACCATCACCTGTCGGGCAGCCCCGCTGCCATACCTCGGCTGGCCGGGCTTCACCTCGTACTGCCGGGCAGCGGCCTTCTTCGGCCAGCGCATCGCACAGGGCCTCGATGATGAGGTCGTCCGGGGGGTGTCCGTGTCCAGACCACCACCAGATATCGAGCGGTCCACCGATGTCGCCGGTGTCCTCGTCGGCCTCGTAGTCGCGGTTGGTCTCGGTCATCGCTCGACCTCCACCAGCACCTCGTCCGGGTAGCCGCCGTCCTTCGGCAGGTGCCAACCGTGGCCGCAGAGGCCCCGGCGGCACTGCCAGTCAGACAGCACCGCACCCGCCAACGGGCCGGTGAAGGTGACCCCGCCGAGCACGCAGCCGATCACAGTCGAGAGCCTGCGCTTCGTCGTGCGCTTCACCGGTCGCCGTCCTTCAGCACCTCGACCGTGCCATCAGCGGAGAACATGACGTCCAGGGCCTCGCCTCCGTTGTCCCAGGCGATGACGCCCTCGACGGAGTGCGTCACCTTCCAGACGGTGCGACCGTCAGGCCACCGTCGCCCGACCGCCTCCCACGCCTGCACCCGCTCGGTCTCCGGCACGGGCACGGCCCGGGGAGCACGCACCTCCACCCACCGGTCCTCAACGAAGTCGTTGTCAGGGTCGAAGTCGTCAACCGTGTTGGGCCACCAAGCGCCGTGAGGGCCGAACCGCACCTGTTCGCCGCGCACCTGCCCGGCCTGGGCGAGCCACGTCGGCACCCCGTCCTCGTCCGTCAGCCCCGACGGCACCGCACCCGGCCACGGCGGGACGAGGGTGGCGTCCAGTTCGTCGGCCCAACTGCGGATGATTCGCTTGATTCCCGGGTCCTCGATGTAGCCGGAGTTGGCTATCCAGCGCAGCCGGTTGGCGGCGTCTCGCAGGACGCCATCCGGCCACGACGGGACGGGGGACGGGGCGGCGAAGCACGCCCACCGGACGACCGCCTCCAGCAGCTCCTCCAGCAGCTCCTCGATCAGTTCCCGGGACTCCGGGTGCGTCTCCGCGTGTCCGCGGGCACGGGACATCAGGTCATCCGGGGCGGGAGGCTCCGGGGACCACGACCACGACGCGGGGACGCGGTAGGCGAGGTTGGCGATGGAACCCCGGAACTGGCCCTCGGACTCGAAGGAGTTGCGGTACCACCGGCCGTTGCAGGAGTACTCCACCTCGACTCCGGCGGCGACCGCTGCGGCCAGCTCCACCGGATCGGCGCACTCGCGCCACCCCGGACACGCATCGCTCATCGCTCGTTCCTCTCTCGTCGTTCGGCCCGGTCCTCGACCACGGCGAGCACGTAGAAGCACACGGCCAGGATCAGCGGCAAGGCCAGCGGCCACGTCACGGCGTTCACGACGCCACCGCCATCGTCAGGGCCTCATGGCGGGCCCGTGTCCACTCGGGCACCCGGGCCAACTGGCCGGGCGACAGAGACGGCAGCGCCGTCGGAACCTCCAGCAGGCGCAACGACGGGTCCCAGCGGCCACCACAGAACCGGGCGATGCGCTGGGCGGTCTGGCGCACCCGGTCGGACTTGCCGAGCCCGAACCGCTGCGCCAAGTCCAGGTCAGCCACCTCGACGGGCACGGCCTCGGCCCACATGGCCGGGAGCAGGCGCAGCAGTGCCACGGCCGTCGAGCCGACCACGGGCGTCCAGCACACCTCGACGTAGTCGGAGCGCAGCGGGTGGACGTTGCGGGCGGGAGCGGGCAGCGGGGTGAGGATCACGACGCACCGCCCGTCGCCTTGCGCAGCTCCCATTCACCGTTGGAACGCAGGAACAGTGAGTGGGTGCCGGCCTTGATCGATTCGAGGGCGTCGAAGAGGGCGGTCCACCGTCGCCGTCCATGTCCTTCGAGGAGCTGGTGCGCTGGCCGGTGACGGTCTGGATCAGGTGGCGGCGCAGCTCGTCACGGTCCTCGTCGGGATCGGACGGCCACGCCTCGGCCACCATCGCCCACATCTTCTTGTTGCGGGCAGCAGGGTCCGGGGTCGCCGGGTTGTAGGCGTCGATCGCTGCACTGATGGCGGCGGCCTGCTCGGCGGTCATGTTCCCCGACTTGAGCGGCGGGATGCCCTGGGCCTTCCACCATTCGCCAAGGTCCTGGCGGTCCTCCTGGGTCAGCCCGTCGATGCGGGTTTGGATGGCCGCAGGGTCGACGGTGGATTCTCGACCACTTCGGCGTCCATGATGTCGCCATAGCCGTCCTCACCGGGGAGTGGGGGCAGGTCGACCGGGAGCGGCGACCGTGGTCGTGGGGTGGCCTTGGCCGCGCCACCTTGCGGGCCGGGGCACTCTTGGCCTTGCGGGTGCTGGTCGCCTTCTCCGGTGGGGCCACGTCGTCGCGGAACTCGATCACCGCGTCTGCGTCGGCCCCCAGATCACCATCGGAGACCTCCTCGTGGGTGTAGGACAGGCCTCCGAGAACGTCGGCAAAGTTGTCCCGGCATAGCTCGCCCGTGGCTCTAGCGGCGAGCATGGCGCGGGGGTACTTGCGGTAGTTCTGGCCACCCGACAGGCCCGCCGCCTTGGCGTCGTCCATCGTCCAGGTGACCTTGGCGACGCGGTCCTCGGGCCAGTCGGCCCGGCGGGCGCAGATCGTGACCTTCGTGTTCGACTTCACCTCGAACCACAGGTCGTGGCCGGCCCGATGCACGAGCGCCCTCATGAGCTTGGCCGAGATGCACGGCTTGCCGTTGATGACTGAGATCTCAGCTAGGGCGGACATCGGGCCGATGCCCAGTTCGTGGCCTTGGAGCATGGCTGCCATGACCGCTTCGGGCTTGCCACGCAGCCCGGTCGGCGCGAAATCGCTGCGTGCGATCTGCTCGGCGAGGGACGCAGCCGACGGCACGATCGAGTACGTGGAGTCGTGTTCGTAGGGGGTGATGTCGCTCACGCCGCACCGCCCATGGCGACGTCTTCGGGGGAGATGGCGTCGTGCTTGGCGGTGCGGTCCCGGTCCTTCTGGTCGGCCAGGAACCGGCCCACCTGCTGCACGTAGAGGAAGCTCCTGAACTGGTCGGGGCCGGCGTCGAACGGGTAGAGGTCGAACCCGTCGGCCCGGAGCCACAGGACCCCGGTCCACTCGACGGGCGGCATGGGCACGGTCTCGCCGTCGATCAGGGCGACATCCGCGTAGCGGTAGGCGGCGAGCTGTAGGGCCACCTCACCGAAGGGGCCGGAGCGGTTGGTCTTGAGGTCGACGAGGCAGCGGCCGAGCCCGGGCAGGGTGGCGATCATGTCGAGCGTCCCGCAGTAGCGGTGCTTCGCCGAGCCGACGACCACCTCGGTGAGCACGTCGGTGGGCTGCCACTCGTCGAGGAAGGCGAGGTAGGCGTCGACGTGCCCGGTGAGCGGTTCGGGGACCTCGACCTCTTCGCCGTGGGTGAGCAGCTCGGCGAGGCGGTGGACCTCGGTGCCGCGGTTCCCGGCCTGGTCCCGGTCCTCCCAGTGCACGCCCTTGAGGATCTCGGCGACCTTGGTGCGGGAGAGCTTGGCGGGCCACGGCTTCGACTTGGCCCGGGCGATCTCGGCGAGGTCGTCCACGAGCTGGTCGGCCGTGACCTGTTCGCCGTTCTGGTCGAGGCGGTCGGCGACGTACTCAGCGATGGTCTTTGCTGCCCACCCGATCAGGGCGGGCTTGGGTAGCCCGTCGCCGATGATCGTGGTGACGCCGGGGAGCTTGTCGCCGTTGAGTCGGTAGCTGTGGTTGCGGCCGTGCTGGCGTCGCTCGAGGACGGGTAGCTCGGTCATCGGCTCACCGCCTTGGTGCTGGCCCGACCGAGGGCGCTCATGGTCTGGTCGTGCCGGTCGATGCCTCGGTGCTGGTGCAGGGACTCACGGCAGCGGGCCAGCCAGTGCAGGCCTCGGGCTTGGTCGGCGGGCCTGATTGGTGACGTGACGGCCGCGGTCATGCGGGCAACCCAGCGACACGAGCAGCGGCCTGGTCGTGGGCCTCAGCGAGGATCTCCACGAGGCCATCGCCGTCGTAGCACACCAGCTCGATTGCAGCGCCAGGCAGGTCGAGTGTCAGGGTGATGGTGCCGTGACTGGTGCGAGGCCCGACGGTGATGACGGGAGGCGGATCGCCTGGCATCAGATCGACACGGATGGTCGTTGATGGGGGCATCTATGCTCCTAGGTGGTTAGGTGGCCCACTCCGGCTTGTGAGGTCGTGGGGTGGGCCGCTTGTTTGTGTGGGTCGGGTGGCCCGGGCTCGATGCGATCGAGCGGGCGGTCCAGAGGGGTTGACGGGCCCCGCCCCCGGCGCTACCGGGGGTCATCGCCCTTGGCCCGGGCCACCCGGCCAGGACCGCGACCCAGGGGGTCGGCCGCAGTCCTCGCCCGGCATCCCGGGCCGGGTCAGGTGCGTCTCAGCCGCACCACGTCTCCGGTCAGGTGGTTGGCGCGGGCTTCGGCCTTGCGGCGACGGGCCCGCTCCGCCTCCAGGCCCTCGATGAGGGCGTCGACCTCGGCCTCGTAGGCGTCGAGCATCCGGGCCATCCACACCAGCTCCCGGGCGAGCAGCGATGAGGGCGACCAACATCGAGGCACAGGCGACGGCGATCATCGGTCACCGTCCGGCACCAGGAACGCCACCGTGGTGGAGTCGATCGAGCGGAAGACCAGGCCCTCGCCGTGCACGCCGCTCAGCACCTTGGTGATCTCGGCCTCGGCGTCGGTGGCGGTCACGAGGCGACCGCCTCGGTCTCGGCGGCGGTCTCGTCGGGGTCGGGGTACCAGGACCGCAGGGTCTCGTAGGTCACGTCGATGCGCTGGCCGGTGACCTCGTACAGGTCTCGGGCGATCGGTCGCCAGGCCCGGGCCTCGGCCCGGCGGGACCTCACGAAGTCCTCCAGCGGCCCAGCGTCCCCGAGGACCAGGTCCGCCAGTTGGGCGGTGGGGGTGGATGCCATGTCGGCACTATGCGTGCCGAAATCGCGCGAGTCAACCCCTAAACCGAATCTTCTTGTCAAACTTCTTGGCTGAGGGTTCGGTTGCCGCATGCGAACACCGGCTGCTGACCCGGCCCCGGACGCGCAGCGACCCCCGCCCGGGGGAGTGGGCGGCGGATGACCCGCTTGTGGTTCGACGGGCCGAAGGGTCCGGCGTGTGCGGATGTGGTGCGCCGGTTCGTGGCGGTGAGATCGGGGATGACCGGCCCGACGACGACTAGGCCATTCGGCCCATTGTGAGTATTAGGTGTTGACGGTCGGGGTAGGTATGGTGCATACTCAGGACATGGAAAACACCAGCAACCCCACCACCACCACCACCTACACCGTGAAGATCTCGACCAGCCGAGACAAGGACTTTGCCGCCATCGTCACCCTGATCAAGCGGATCGGCCTCAACGGCGGCACCGCCACCTTCGACCGGGGCCGGAAGGCGTGGACGGTCGAGGTGCCCACCTGCACCGATCAAGCACGGATCGACCGGTACGGCCAGGCAATGGCGGACCTGGCAGCCAATGCCCTCGGGGCCTCCGATCTCACCTTCTACGTCGCTGACCTGGCCATCACGGAGGTCGAGCGATGATGGCCGGAGCGACCGGGCCGGCGGAATGGCGGTACTGCACGACAGGCCATGGCGGTGAGCCCGACGAGACGCTGAGTGTGCATCGGTCCGCGGTCGACGCCTGGGAGGCTTGGGCCGATGAGCTGGACGAGCTCCGGGCGCGGCCCGGCCAGTCGAAGGCGTATCTGGCCCGGTGTGGTCGGGCCCTGATGGGCGCCCGATGGACGAGGATCCGCAGGCACAGGCGGTGGCGGTGGGGGTCGCGGAGATAGCGGCGCTGCTCAGGGTGGAGGCCCAGACGGCGCGCAACTGGCGGACGCGGGTGTGCTCCCTGAGCCGGACTGGACGGTCTCGGGTGGCCCTGCCTGGTCGTGGCCGAGGGTCGCGGCGTGGGCGATGCGGACCGGGCGACTCTGACCCCTGGCAGATAAAGCGCCCCCGCGCTCAACCCCTGATGGGGAGCACGGGGCCTTTTGCGTCTGACCGGGAGGCGGGAACCCGGTCAGATCATGGGGACGATCACTGGCCAGTCGTTGCGCCGCCAATCGGTGTCTGGGACCTGCCAGCGGTCGATGACCTCGGGGGAGAGGCGCCCGAGCACCTGGAGCAGGCAGGCCGGGGTCCGTCGATGGCCAGTGCCGACACCAGCCTCGGGGACGGTCGCGCCTTTGCCCCACGATCCCCAGTCGAGGGCGATCAGCTCAGCGAGCACCCTGCCTGGCGTCATGCCGGGGCGATGTCTGGGCGCGGCGGGCCGTGTCGGTGTGTCGGGCGATGTCGTCCACCCGGCCAGCGATCGACGCGCCGACGAGCGGATAGCGGTGTATTCGGTGCGGATCATCACGTCTAGTCCGGCCGACACGATGGCTATCTGGTTGCCGAGTCGTGCCATGGCGACCTCGGTGCGGTCCGCGACATCACGGAGCGATGAGCCGTCGTTGGTGCGCACCTCGTGTTCGACGCGCTAGTCGGTCGTGGAGTGGTGCGGTGTGCGGGTCGAGGATGGTGTCTATCCAGGTGGCGAGCGGTCGGGCGACGAGGTGCGCCCACAGCCAGCGGATCGGCCTAGAGATGAGCGGGAGTTTCGCCGCGGCTGCGATGGTGACGAGCGCACCGGCAACAGCACCGACCGTTATCGCGGAGTCCCTCAGGGTGATGAGCCACGGGGCCACGTCTGCGATCACCGTTGGGCGTGGGGGTCGTTGCGGATGGCGTCGTCTCGGGAGGCACCCACCTTCTCTGCGATGGCCACCGACCAGCCCCGAAGGGAGCCGTAGAACTGTTTGAGCTGCTCGGCTTGCTCGGCGAGGAGCTGCTCGCAGTGGGCGGCACGGAGGCCAGCGGCACGGGCTTCGGCGAGGGCGTCGGCGAGCATCTTGCGGTCAGCGTCGGTCATGTCAGTGTCCTCGGTGGATGGTCCGGTGGGTTCGGTCGGCCCGGCGGGTCCGTCGATCCCGGCGAGCTTGGCTTGGAGTAGCGGGTAGATGAGGGTGCCGGGGCAGGTCTTGCCCTTCTGGCTGTAGTCCTTGTGGCCGCTGATCTTGGGGCGACGTTGGAGCTTGCCGAGCCGGATGCCCTCACCTATGAGCCAGCGGGTCGAGGCCCATTGGGCGTCGGTGGCGGGCCATTTGTCGCCGTGGCCGAGGAAGCAGATACCGGCGGCGATGGAGTTGCGGCCCTCAGTGTGTGCGCCGGAGCGCCCCCAGCCGCGGCCCTCGAAGATCCGTCCCGACGGTGCGATGAGGAAGCTGTAGGCGATGCCATCCCAAGCCCTCGATGGTCCGACGTGGAACGCTTCGATGGCCCGTATCCAGCCCTTCTCGGTGCCCTCGCTGGCCGGGGCACGCTGCGACCCGGCTTCGGTGTGGATCACGACCTCACCCCACGGGAGCTTGGCAGACACGTCGCTGCCACGTGGGCCTGCACCCCATTGGGCGCGGGTGATGACGTTCACCGTTCGGCGTCCTCGGGTAGCCCGGTCAGCGAGGTGAGCAGGCTGAGGATCGTGGCGAGCACGACGGTGGACGCGACGAGCGGCCAATCGACCTGGGCGACGAGGGTGGCGGCACCGATGGCACCGATGGCGGTCTGGGCGGCGGTGCACGGCACGGACGATGGCTGAGCGAGTGAATAGCATGGTCAGTCTCCTGTGTCGTCGGTGTCGAGCAGGTCGAGCACCAGTCGGATGAGGGCGTTGGTTTCGCGGGTGAGCCGTGCGACCTGCGTCCGCTGTTGTGCGGCGGTCGGGGTGGCGAGGGCGAGGTAGTCCCCGGTTTGCGTCGAGCCGTTGGCGAGACGTTTGATGGTGCCGTCGTGGTCCATGGTGCCAATCAATCCGTGGTCATGTGAATCTCAGGAAGTCGAACGATGCGGTGACGGCGATCCCTGCGTGTTCCTGCCCGACCACGACGCCAGCCCCGGTCACGCTGCCGATCCATGACGCCAACGTCACCGATCCAACCATGATCCATCGGTCGCCGTCATCGCTGACCCAGCGGCGCAGATTCACGCCGTCATTAGTGAGCTTGAGGTACACGTGACCCACGCCGGCCGGGACTCCGGTCGTCGGCGTAGCGGAATCGAACGAGGTGAACGAGTTGGCCCTGTGCAGCTCCAGGTCCTTGCCGGGCCATGGAGGTGTACCAGCCATTGCAGGATGCGCCCGGTGCCGCTGTTGTACAGCACCAACCCAGCGTTGGAGTGATTGGTGAGTTCGCCGCCCACGGTGATCCGAGTGGACACGGACGTGAAACTGGGCAGCGTGGTGAGCAGCGCCTGCTGGTTGTACCCCGGCCGCTGCAGCCTGGCATGTCATCAGGAGGCGACCGTCGCTGATCGCTGCGGTGGACGTTCCTTGGATTGTGCCACGTCCCCACCACGGGGACCCGTCGGCCATGTCCCAATACTCTTGGTCGTAGGCGGACGGCGAAACTGGCGGCACCATTCCGGGCTCAACTGCACCACACCCCCCCAACGGCCCGACCTCGCGCCGGTCTCGTCGCGACGTAGAGGCCGTCGGCGGGGCGATGAGCCGTTGGTGGTGGCCGTAAGGGTCGGTGACTACCGATGTCTCGGGAGTCGAGCCAACCCAGTGGCGATCTCCACCGGTGGCGACCGTCGGGTCGCCGGGGTCGACGCTGCCCCGGTAGATG
>JADJDU010000030.1:300000-507649 GCA_016702505.1 Microthrixaceae bacterium | reverse complement strand
GATCAGCACCAGCAAGGCCAGCAGCGGGGGAGGTGAGATTAGGCCGACGGTCGCGGCCCCGATGACGAACACTCCTGTGGCCCACGCCAGTTGTCGGACCCGGAGAGCCCCGGCATCGAGCGGGCTGTGGATGCGGGCCAGACGGTGGCGAGGTCGTCACGCACTCCGGGAAGACCTGGCCAACCAGACGCCGGACGACGGTGGCCAACGGTCGGATCACCTCGCGGAACGTTCCCACCGAGAGGAGGCCAAGACGGGGAGGGCGTTGCCAGCCTCCCGGAACGTAGGGCTGAAGCCGCTCGTCGAGCGGCCGTCGAGAGAACCACCGAAGCTCGGACAGGATCAGAGTCGCACCCACCCCACTCAAGAGGAGGACCGGCACCACCAGGCGGCTCATGACGCGAACACCCGTTCCTCTTCGGGGATGCGCATGATGCGCCCGGCCCATGACCAACACACCACCACCATGAGGATGGCCACGGCCACGATCGCCTGCGCAGTCGGTTCGCGATAGGCGGACTGGCCGTTTCCAACCGACATCCCCGCCAACGCCATACCAAAGGGAACGATGAGAACGAACTTGCGGGCGAACCTGACGCCGGCTTGCTGGGCGCGGGCATCGCGCCTTCCGTGCACATCGTGGATCCGGTCTTCGGCCAGGGCTTCGAGGCGACGGTCCAGGTCGGCTCCTCCCACCTCGTGGGCGACCAACAACGTCTCGCAGGTGGCATCGGCGGTGGGATCGGCCAATCGGGCCTTGAGGACCGAGGTGGTCCGCGAGAAGTCGGTGGTGATCAGCCACTCCCGGTGAGCGGCCTCGAAAGCCGGTCGGAGCTCTTCGGGGGCGCGGGCCCCCGCCTCGAACAAGGCTTGGGGGATCGACCGGCCCACCGAGCCGGTGAGGATGCGGATCTCTTCGATGATCCGAGGCCACGCTTCCTGAGCGCGCTCACGGGCCCGGATTCGACGTTGTCTCAGAACCCCGGCCGGTGCGGTGCCTCCGAAGACGCCCATCACCAGGGATGGGGCGATCGAAGCGAAGATCCCGTAAGTGACCATCGCGGTCAACAAGGCGATGGCGAGGGTTGCCGCCACGAACTCTCGTGGCCTCACTTGGTCTAGGCCAGCCTGCACCAACCAGTCCGTGGCCGAGGTGCGGCCGTGGTCGAAGCTCCTCTCGGGGCGACTGGCAAATCCTCGTATTCCCTCGAAGCGCGCCGTCCACCACAGGTGAACGCCGAGACCGGCCAGCGATGCCGCCACCAACGCGATCACGCCCTAGCTCCAGAGGCTGTGACCCAGCCATCGCACAGGTCGTGGAGGCTGGTCCCGGACTGCCCGAACAGCCCGGCGAGCCGAACCGGGAACTGTCCGGTCCACATCAACGGATCCTCGGGGGTGGCCCGGGAGAACACGGCGGTGGTCGTGAACTGGGTGGCCTCCACACCGCCGGCCAGGTCCTCGACGGCCAGGATCTCCATAACCCTCGGACCGATCGGGGTGCGAGCGCAATGGACGACGACGTCTACTGCCTCGGAGACCAAGGTGTTGAGGGCCGACATGGGCAGCTCGGTGTCGGCCAACTGGCAGATGAACCGGAGCCGGGTCAGGGCTTGGCGGGCTGACCCGGCGTGGATCGTGGTGAATCCCTTGACTCCCGACGACAGGGTGAGAAGGAGGGGGAGAGCCTCGCGGTCTCGGACCTCACCGACGATCGCGACGTCGGGCGCCATGCGCAAGAACCCAGCTACCAGGCGGCGCAGATCTACCGCCGGTCGATCAGCGCGGGCGGGGCGGGTCTGCATCTTTGCCACGTTCGCTAATGGAATATCGGCCTCGAACACCTCTTCGGCCACCACCACCCGCAGGCTCGGGTCCAGCTCGGCACAACAGCACGAAAGCATGGTGGTCTTGCCCGAACCCGGGGCACCTGCGAACACGATGGAGGACTTGGCCCGCACGCAGCCGGCCAGGAAGCGGGCGGCATCGGCGGTCAGCATCCCTCGGTCGACGAGCTGGGTCAGGTCGTGGAAGGCGACGTTTGTGAACCGTCTGATGTTCACCATGACATGGCCACCGAACCCGATGTCTCCATGAACGATGTGCAGACGGGAGCCGTCGTCTAGCTGGGCATCTTGGAGACCCTCGGTCGGGTCCAGCTTGCGGTGGGCGCCCGATGCGTCGCTCAAGATCTTGGTGAGCGTGCGCACCACATGGGCGTCGTCGTGGAATACCTCGTGGTGGTAGCCGCTGGGGCCGCTGTGACGTTTGACGAAGATCTCCGCAGGAGCGTTGATCATGATCTCCCAGACGTCCTCGTCGGCAAGGAGTTCTTCCAGGGGTCCGTACCCACTCAGGTTCCGGACGGCTCGTTCCACCACTGCGGCCGGGTCGGCCAGGTCGAAAGGCCTGATGCCACGCTTGTGATCTACGGACCACTGGGCGACGGTGTCGACCACGAGGGAACGCAGCACGTCGGGTTCTCGGTCGGCATCCAGGGTCAGGTCCCGGGCTCGCTCCTGAACGAGGTGCTCGATCTCTTGAAGGGGGGATGGCGTGGTCATGAACTGGCCTCCTCCTCGTCGGCCCAGCGCCCGAGTGAGCCGGGGACAATGGCCATTGGCTCGCCGGCTCCGACGTTTCGTCGGCCTTCACGCTCCAGCACTTCGGTGACTCCGTGGGCGAGCGGCCCGGTGAATGCAGCCGGAAAGCGGGCCAGGTCTCGATGGGTGTTCTCCATCGATCGGCGATCGGTCAGGAACACCGGACCCACGTGAGGGTCGGAGCGTTCCGCACTGCCGGTCAGGACCGCGATGCTGCTGGTCAGCTCGGATCGGTAACGGGCCCCGCGTGGAGCCCGGTTGACCACCACCAACAACCGATTGCCGGGCACGCCGTGGTTTCGAAGCGCGTCGAGTTGGCAGACCAGTCCGTGGATCCCAGTGACGGTGGGGGTGGTCACGACGCACACCAGATCGGCCTCGGCGCACGCGTGGCGGGCCATGAGGTTGCGATCCTCGATGTCTAGTGATCCGGTGGTGGCTTCGCCTTCGATGTCGTGGTCCACGTCTGCCACCACGACCCGGGCTGTGGACCTCAGTCCGTCGAGGGCCGCGGTGAATGCCTGTGATCGGACAGTTATCCAGTCTGCGGGACGGCGCAGCCCGAGGAGCAGGTGGTATCCCCGGCTGGGGACGGCGAACAGCAGCTCTCGAAGCTGGGACATAGTGGGATGACCGTTGCGGTGGGCTTCGACCAGTTCTTGAACCCCCGGTACGACGTCGCGGGCATCGTGTAACAGGGCCTGGTGGGCGTGGCGGGCCAGGTCGGCCAGGACGACCGAGTTCCCGTAACGAGGGTCAGTGGCCAAGGCTTGGGCCAGAGCGGCCGAGACCGTGGAAGCGCCGCTGCCGCTCCGGCCGGTGACCACCACCAGGCGCCCGAGCCAGGCCGGGGGAAGGGGTGAGCCTCGCCCGTCGATGAGGCCGTTGTCGACTGGGCCGACGGGTCGGGCGTGGTCGACCAAGGCTTCAATGAGATCGACCCGGGACAGCTCGAAACCGAGGGCGGTGGCCGCGCCGAGTTGGGTCCAATCGGTCGGGGCGCCGTCGGCGGCGACCACCAGGCTCGGTATCCGGGCATCGGCCAAGGTGGCGATCAGATCGCGGTCCACCGATGGCAGCCGACCGTCTAGGAGTGCGGCCGAGAACGGGCGGCCGCTGGCCACCCGTGCCCGCAGCTCCTCGGTTGAAAGGCACTTGACGAACTCGACGGGAATGGAGCCGGAGGTGGCCCACCGCGCCACCTCGGTGAACCAAGTGGAGCGAACGTGAGCCAGTCCGATGACCACATAGCGGTCCGTGCTCAACGCCCACCCCCGTCGGAGGTTCCCGGAGGGATCGAGGTTGCGTCGGCGCTTGTCACTGCGGCGTCGGTTCCGGGGCCCGCCAGGTCGGTGGCGGCCCGGTACCGGTCTTGACCGGCCGTTGGGTCGGTACGGGGCTTGTTCGTCGAGGTCACTCGGGCCACCGTCACCTCGGCGGCCCGAGTGGCGTTCACCACCCGCTCCAGCGCCACGTCTGGACCTATTCCCACCGTGAGGGTCGGGCCGCTCCCTTCTCCAAGGCGGGCACCGTCGTTGGCGGAGATCCTCCGTACTGTGGCACCAGCCAACACCCGCATGGTCTGGGAGGTGACGCCGTCGCCGTAGGTGGCGAACACATCGATGCGATCTCCGACCCGGAGGTCGCCGTCGAGGGCCCAGCCCGATATCACCGGGAAGGTGAGCTCCCGCTCACCGTGAGCTGGATCACGGTCAGACACAGAGCCAGATGTGACCAGGGATCCGGGAATGAGGGGGCCCAGCGCCACCCTGCCGGCCACCGTCGTCGCGTCGGTGAAAGCGACCTTCTTCACTTCGATGGGAAGGTCGGCCACCGCCAGCGCAAGATCCGAGGCCTCGATGACCTCACCGGGACCGACCTCGCCCACGACCACGACGTAGCGGGTGGTCGGAGGTTGACCGGCACCGGAAGCTGCCCACCATGCCAGCAGGGCGGAAACCGCCACGAGCAACCCACCCACTACCGATCGGCTGCCAGGAAGGGCGCGCCGGGGACGTATCTCCAGCCCCGTGGTCGAGGGAGTGTCGCCTTTGGTATGGGCGCGCGAGCGCGTCGATGTGAGGGTGGTGACGGACAGCGTCCTGCTCCTTGTTTCCGCCGCGGCGAGGATGTCTTCCGGGCGCCGGGGTCGTGATGCTTCCCCAGTCCGAGCGGGCTCAAACCGAAAGTTCCAAAAACATCGAAGTTTGTGGAAAGGCGGTCAGGGTAAGGAACGCGCTGTCTGGAAAGGTGGGGTCGTCATGGGAGATGGAGGATGGTCACACCATGAAAGGCATCACTAGGTATAATGCTGCTATGTCCACGCAAATCCAGTGGTTGAGCACTGCTGACGCTGCCAAGTACCTCGGCATCACTTCCCGCACCCTCTACCGCTTCATCGACGAGGGTTTGATCGCCGGGTACCGGTTCGGGCGGGTCATCCGCCTCAAGCAGACCGATGTAGACACCTTCATCGAGTCCAGCCGCATCGAACCGGGCACCCTCGAACACCTCTACCCCGAGGTAGTGGGAGATTCGCGGGCTTGAACCTTGGCACCGGGCTCACGAGCCCGAACGTCGGGGTGAACGGAACCGGGGATTGGTCGCCTCGGTTCGCCCTCGTCAGCCCAGGGTCACGTCGTTGAGGCTCGACATGGGCAGGTAGTGCTCGGCGGCGTCGGCTCGGATGCAGATCACGTCCCGGCCCACCCACCAAAGGCGGCCCATCACCCGTTCCGCCGAGACGGTGTGGACGCTGACAGCTGGACGATCCGAGGCCAGCTCCACCAGTGTTACGTCGAGGGTGGCGGTGGTGCAGCCACGCCGATCCCCCACGGTGGACTTGGTACCGGGTTCGGGGTGGACGCTGGTCAGCGCCGTAACTGGAACCACCGTTCGCTCACCGCCAGGACCGGCCACCACCACGAAGTCCAGGCCCAGAGTGTGGAGCTCGCCTCGCAGCACTCGGCCCGCCCCGGTGTGGACGGCGACAGGCGCCCGACGTTCGACCAGGTCGGTGAGTACCCCGTGGAATGTGCCTTCCTCTTCGCTCTGGCGCCTCAACCACTGTTCGCGTCGCCGAGCCTCGGCCGCGTCGGATCGGCGCTGATCGTCGGTCAGATCCCGGAGAGCCTGGTCGACCAGGGTGGGCCGATCGGACTGGTCAGGGTGGTCGGGGCGGTCCGCCGCTGCCGCTGTCACCGTACCGACTGTAGCCAGGGACGAAATGGGGCTGAGGAGGCGAGTTGAGAGGCGAGCCGACATTGTGGTCGCACAGAAAGCCGGATACGCCCGGGTGAACCGGAAATCGAACACGACCCAAACTTCGATCGGTGGAGCGAAGCAAAATGACCCCGAGGTCCTGGCGGGTGTCAGCGTTACGATCAGAACCACAGCCGTCCCGAAAGCCCGACTTGTCAACCACACAGCTCACCATCCACGTACCCGACAACCACCTGATGGGTCCGTTGCTCGGCCAGCGCGACGAGCTGTTGCGCATGGTCGAGGCGGCCTTCCCCGACGCGGACATCCACGTTCGGGGTAACGAGGTCGCCATCGGTGGGTCAGATGCCGACCGTGCCGGGCGGGTCTTTGGCGAACTGGTCACCCTCGTCCAGTCTGGCCAGACCCTCGATGCCACCGTCGTCGCCCGCGCCATAGACATGGTGAGCGCCGATGAGCGACCTTCGGAGGTGTTGACCCACGAGGTTTTGCGGGCCGCCCACGGGCGCCGCGTCCGCCCCAAGACCGCGGGCCAGAAGCGCTACGTGGACACCATCGCCGACAACATCATCACCTTCGGGCTGGGCCCAGCCGGCACCGGCAAGAGCTGGCTGGCGGTGGCGATGGCAGTGCGGGCGCTACACGCCAAGCAGGTCGACCGGATCATCCTCACCAGACCAGCGGTCGAGGCCGGTGAGCGGCTGGGTTTCCTGCCCGGAGATCTGATGGCCAAGGTCGACCCATACCTCAGGCCGTTGTACGACGCCCTCCACGACATGGTCGACAATGAGACGGCCGCTCGGATGCTCGAACGTGGGACCGTCGAGGTGGCACCGTTGGCTTTCATGCGGGGGCGGACCCTGAACAACAGCTTCATCATCCTCGACGAGGCCCAGAACACCACGCCCGAGCAGATGAAGATGTTCCTGACCCGTATCGGCTTCGGGTCGCGGGCGGTCATCACCGGTGACACCACCCAGGTAGATGTGTCCGGGGGTCGGTCCGGGCTGGCCGGACTGGAGCGGGTGCTGGGCGGAATAGACGGCTTGGCCTTCGTGCACCTGTCGGGGCGTGACGTCGTCCGCCACCAGATCGTGGCCGACATCGTCAGCGCCTACGAACGAGACGCGGCCCGACCCGACGTCGGTCCGGCCCAGTCGTGATCCGGCCACCAGCGCGGGGCAGACCCCGCCGTCGTCGAGCCGACGAGGGAGACCTCGAAGTGTTCGTCGCCGACGAGCAGACCGAACGTGAGATCGAGCCGGCCCGATGGGAGGCCCTGGCCCGGGCCGTGCTGGTGGCCGAAGGCGTGTCCGGCGAGGCTGAGCTTGCGCTCCTGTTCGTGGACGAGGCGACCATCGCCGACCTGAACCAGACGTTCATGGGCGCCGACGGACCGACAGATGTCTTGGCCTTCCCCATCGATGACGAAGAGGTTGGTGTGGGCCGGTCTCCCGACGGTTCCACCTCTGGACCTGACCGCGATCCGTTCGGGGATGTGCCCCTGTTGCTGGGAGATGTGGTGATTTGCCCGGCGGTGGCGGCCCGCAACGCCCCGACCCACGCTGGCACCTACGACGACGAGATCGCCCTTCTGGTGGTCCACGGGGTGCTCCATGTGCTGGGCTGGGACCACGCAACCCCAGAGGAGACCAGTCAGATGCAGGCTCGCGAGCGCGAACTGCTGGACCAGCACCATTCGAGGACGACGTGATGCCACAGTCGTCCACCGACGACGACCCCAGTAGTCCCGGGGCGGACCTGGGGAGCTCATCATGGTGAGCGCTCTCGTGTCTGCCTCCACCGTGGTGGTGGCCGCCGAGCTGACCACCGTCGACATCTGGATGGCCGTGGCCATTGTGGTCTTGGTGATCTTGGCCATGCTCACCGCGTTGGCCGAGACCGCCATCATGCGGATCAGCCGGTCCAAGGCCACCGGTCTGGTCGACTCGGGTCGACGGGGGGCCAAGGACCTGGCCGAGCTCGTCGATGCTCCGGACCGGTGGATCAACGCGTTCTTGTTGGTGGTATTGGTCTGCCAACTCGTGCAGTCCACGCTCACGGGTGTTCTGGCCAACCGACTGTTCGGTGGCCTGGGCGTGGCGGTGGGAACCTTCTTCAACGTGGTGGTGATGTTCGTGGTGGCCGAGGCTGCCCCCAAGACCTGGGCTATCCAGAACACCGAGCGGGCGGCGTTGGCCTCAGCCGGGCCTGTTCGCATGGTGGTCAACTTCGCGCCCCTCCGACTCATCGCCCGTGGCCTCATCGGTCTGACCAACGTCATCCTGCCGGGCAAGGGTCTCAAGGAAGGACCGTTCGTCTCCGAGGAAGAGCTGTTGGCGGTGGCCGCCGAGGCCGCCGAAGCCGAGACGATCGAACCCGAGGAACGGCGGCTCATCGAATCGATCATCGAGTTCGGCGACACCGTGGTCCGCGAGGTCATGGTCCCCCGGCCGGACATGGTCACCGTGTCCCACGAGTTCCGGGTGGCCGACGTGATGGAGGTGGTGCTCCTCAACGGGTTCAGTCGGGTGCCGGTCCTTGGCCAGGGGATCGACGACATCATCGGTCTGGTGTTCGCCAAGGACCTGATGAGGGCCGAGCGCGACGGCCGCGAGGACGAACCGGTGGCCAACCTGGTTCGCCCCGCCCGAGCAGTGCCCGAGACCAAGCCGGTTTCGGAGCTGTTGCGGGAGATGCAGGCCGACCAGTTCCACATGGCGTTGGTGATCGACGAGTACGGCGGCACCGCCGGTCTCGTCACCCTGGAGGACCTGATCGAGGAGCTGGTGGGGGAGATCGTCGACGAGTTCGACATCGAGGACGCCCGCGTCGAACCGGTGCCGGGGGGCGGTGTTCGGGTCAGCGGCAGCCTCACCATCGACGATGCCAACGACCTGCTGGATGTGACGCTGCCCGAAGGAGACTTCGACACGGTCAGCGGTCTGGTCCTGGCCGAACTGGGCCGCTTGGCCTCGGTGGGTGACGTGGCGGCGGTGCCCGGTTGTCGTCTGGTGGTCGAGCGGGTGCAGGGCCGCCGGATCATGCGGGTACGGATCGAGCCGTCTCCTGAGGTGGCCGACCCAGACATCGCCGCCGACACCGGCGAGGTGGTGAGTTCATGAGGTCCGGTTTCGTGACCTTGGTGGGTCGGCCCAACGTCGGCAAGTCGACGCTTTTGAACCAGATCCTGGGTCAGAAGGTGACCATCGTCTCCGACAAGCCTCAGACCACCCGTACCCAGGTCCGGGGGGTGCTGACCCGGCCCGATGCCCAAGTGGTGTTCGTGGACACGCCCGGCATCCACAAGCCTCGGACATTGTTGGGGGAGAGGCTGAACGAGACGGCCACCAGCACCGTCCGCGACATGGACGTGGTGTGCCTGGTGGTCGACGCCACCGCTCCGGTCGGTCGCGGCGACCAGTGGGTGGCCGAGCGAGTGCCATCGGACGCAATCGTTGTGGTGAACAAGACAGACCTGGCCGCGCCCAACGATGTGCTGGTCCAGTTGCAGGCGGCCGCCGACCAGTTGACGGGGGGAGACGAGTACTTCCCGGTGTCGGCGCGCACCGGTGAGGGCGTGGCAGAACTGGTCGAGACGATCATCCGCCGTCTCCCCGAAGGGCCAGCCTACTACCCCGACGACATGGTCACCGACGTGCCCGAGGCGTTCTGGGTGGCCGAGCTGGTGCGGGAGCAGCTCTTGGCCGTGTTGCGTGACGAGGTGCCCCATTCGGTGGCGACCAGGGTGACCGAATGGGACTGGCCTCGGGTCCGCTGTGAGATCCTGGTGGAACGCGACTCCCAGAAGGGGATCGTGATCGGCAAGAAGGGCAGCGGTGCTCAAGGCGGTGGGCATCGCGGTTCGGTCCCAGCTCCCGCCCGGTGCCTACATCGAGCTGTTCGTCAAGGTCGACAAGGACTGGCAGCGCCGTCCCAAGGCCTTGGAGCGCCTCGGCTACTGATCGGCCCGGTAGCCGCGGGAATCGCCCTCGTCACTGGTGACCCGGCGCAAGAACTGCTCGGCTTCGGCCCGGTCCCGGGTGCGGGGGTAGGGGGGAAGGGCGTTGATCAGCTCCCAGCGGTAGCGGCGAGCGGTGGCCAACCGAGGGTCGAACACTGCCACCACACCCATGTCGGCGGCGGTGCGGATCAGTCGCCCCGCCCCCTGGGCCAGCATCGTGGCCGTCCGAGGCAGGTCGATGGTGCGGAAGGCGTCGGCCCGTGCCAGTTCGCGGCGAGCCTGGAGAAGTGGTTCGTCGGGGCGCGGAAAGGGGAGCCGGTCGATTGTGACCAGCGACAGGGTCCTACCCGGTACGTCTACCCCCTGCCAGAACCCCAAGGTGGCGAACAGGCTGGCCTCCTCCTGGGTGCTGAAGGCCGACACAGTGCTGGTTTGGGCATGTCCCGCTGGCTCAGTACCGGGGTCGCCAACCGTGGACGCAAGGCCTCGACCGCTGCATCCATGGCTCGATATGAGGTGAACAGGGCGAGGGTACGGCCACCGGCCGCGTTGATCAGTGCTTCGAGCTCGTCGTGGACGGCGGGGTCGAAGCCAGGCTGTCTCGGATCGGGTAGGTGGGCAGCGCAGTAGAGGAGTCCGTGGCCGGCGTAGTCGAAGGGGCTTCCGACATCGACCTGGTCGTGGTCGTCGGTGCCCAACCCGAGCGAAGTGGCCATGGCAGCGGGCAGTGTGGCGCTGGTGAGGACCACGGTCGTCTCACCCCACAGGCCGGTGCGCAGCACCTCGGCCACATCGATCGGAGCCACCCGCATGCGGGCGTTGGCGGCGGGCCCCTCGACCCAGGTGACGGTCCCCTCCCTGGTCTCGGCCGCGGCGGTCACGTCGGCTTGGAGGTGGCCGGTGATCTGCACGGCCCGGGTCTTGCGGGCAACGGTGTCGTCGGGGCCGTCGTCGGGGACCTTGCGTAGGGCAGCGGCCACCCGGTCCAGTCGGGCCCGAACCAGGGCCAGAGCATCAGCGAGGTCGGCATCGAGCGCGCCGCGTATCCGGCGATCGACGTGGGGTTCGAGCACCGCGGTCAGCAGCGTGGCGGAGGTCTCCACATCGTCCACGGTCGAGGGGTCATCCAGGATGGCCCGGACCGAGCGGGCCAGATTGTGGAACCGTCCCGCCGACAGTTCGAATCCACAGGTGTCAGAGACCACATCTTCGAGTTGGTGGGCCTCGTCCACGATCACCAGTTGGTGTTCGGGAAGCACCGAGCCTCCCGTGGCCAGGTCCAGGCCGAGGAGGTGCTGGTTGACCACGACCACATCGACCTCGCCGGCTCGACGCCGGGCGGCCTCCGCGAAGCACGTTTCACCCATCGGGCAGCGCCGGGCGCCGGGGCACTCTTGCGCTGACACGCTCACCGCGGCCCACGCCGGACCCGACGGTTCGGTGGCCAGCTCGGCTCGGTCCCCGGTGGCCGAACCCTCGGCCCAGTCGGCCAGCGCGGTGATCTCGGTGGGGGATGCTCGCTGGGCCAGGCCATCTAGCGCGAGCTGGCCACTGGAGTCGATCTCGTGGAGCCGCTGACGACACACGTAGTTGGACCGGCCTTTGAGCACCGAGAACTCGAATGGGTGTCCCAGGTGCTCGCTCAGGAACGGGAGATCCTTGGTGGCGAGCTGGTCCTGGAGCGCCTTGGTGGCGGTTGCCACCACCGTGCGTCGACCCGACAGGATGGCGGGTACCAGGTAGGCCCAGCTCTTGCCGGTCCCGGTCCCGGCCTGGGCCAGCAGGTGGCGTTGACCGTTGATGGCTTCGGCCACGGCGGTGGTCATCTGCTCTTGGGGGACACGGCGTTCACCACCGCTGGAAGCTCCGGCCAACCGGGCCAGCGCGGCCACGGTTCGCTGGGCGGATGGCATTCGGGCGAGGGTAGCCGTGCACCGGAGCACCGTCGGGGGACCGGTAGATTGGGCGGTCGTGGACCTCACCGGCATTGACCCAAACCGGATCCCCCGCCATGTGGCTGTGGTGATGGACGGAAACGGGCGGTGGGCGACGCGTCGTGGCCTCAAGCGAACCGACGGGCATGCCGCCGGGGAAGAGGCCCTTTTCGATGCCGTGGACGGGGCCATCGACCTGGGGCTCGACTGGTTCACCGTGTACGCGTTCTCCACCGAGAACTGGAAACTACCGCCCGATGAGGTGCGTTTCCTTATGGGGTTCAACAAGGGCATCTTGGAACGCCACGCCGAACGTCTCAACCAACGCAACGTACGCATCCGTTTCATCGGTCGGCGGGACTGGCGGGTGCCGCGCGGTGTTCTCAAGCGGATCGAGTGGGCCACCGACCTGACCCGGTCCAACACCGGGCTCACCTTCACCATCGCCTTCAACTACGGGGGTCGGGCCGAACTGGTCGATGCCGTCCGCCAGATCGTGGCCGACGGGGTCAAGCCCGACAAGGTCGACGAGAAGCTGATCCGATCCCACCTCTATGACCCGGAGATGCCCGACCCGGAGCTGATGGTTCGTACCTCGGGTGAATCGCGGACCTCCAACTACTTGCTGTGGCAGTTGGCCTACAGCGAGCTGGTGTTCACCGAGACGCTGTGGCCAGATTTCCGCACCGAGCACCTGGTCGATGCCATCCGGGAGTACCAGGCCCGCGAACGCCGCTTCGGCGGGATCTGAGCCGGGACGATCCGGTGACGCTCTACCGCGATCACGGGATCGTGCTTCGCACCTACAAGCTGGGTGAGGCCGATCGGATCGTGTCGTTCATCACCGAACGACACGGCAAGGTCCGGGCGGTGGCCAAGGGCGTCCGCAAGACTCGCTCCAAGTTCGGGGCTCGCCTCGAACCCACCAGTCACGTCGCCCTCCAGCTCTATGAGGGGCGGGAGCTGGACATCGTCACCCAGGCCGAGTCGGTTGACCACTTCCGTTCCATTCGCGATGACCTGGATCGCCTGGGCCGGGCTGCCACCATGCTCGAGACCGTCGACCAGGTGGCCATGGAACGAGAACCCAACCCCGACCTGTACCGGATGCTGCTGGGAGCGCTGCGTTCGTTGGCGGCCCGCAACAGTCCGTTGGTGGTGGCGGGCTTCCATTGGAAGCTGTTGGCCCTTGAAGGTTTCCGTCCGGTGGTGGAGACGTGCGTGTTGTGTGACGAGGATGCCGACCTGGTGGCGTTCGACCCGGTGGAGGGCGGGCTGTTGTGCCCGGAGCATCGGCGGGGGACCCGGGTGTCGGCCGACGCAGTGGAACTGATGCGTCAGATCCTGGGTGGACGGCTGGCCCAGGCCCTCGACAGCCCTGAGTCATCGGCTACCAGAGAGGTGGAGAACCTGGCCACCCGGGTGGTCGAGCACCATCTGGAACGGAGGCTGCGTTCGGTGGGTGCATTGGACTGAGCCTGCATTCCGTCGAAGGCAGAGCCTTTCGGCGGAAAGACTCGAGCGCGAACCATTTTCGATCGGTGGATCGCGTCCTGAGCTACTGGCTGATCGGTCCCCAGGTTTGGGTGCCGTCATCCCATTGGAGCCACGCCCCTAGATCACGGTCGTATTGGATGTAGGTGTTGCGGGCCGGGTCCCAGGTCGGGCCGTCGCCGGAGGGCGACGCCGGAGGCGTCGTAGCGAACGGGCTACCCGAGGTGGGCCCCGCCGGTGACCACGAGCTTCCGCCTGCACCCGGCATCGGTGTCGAGCCCGGTCCGGCCGGTGGCCAACCTGGGGTCGGGGGAGCGCCCCAACCGGCTGACGGAGTGGCGACGGGGACCGACGTGTTGATCGGCATTCCCACCGATGCCTTCTTGACCACGTAGGTACCAGCGATCATGTCGCCCACTCGACGGTGGCCCTTGGTGCTGACCATGGCGACGCCACCGATCACCGGAAGGCCACAGGTCAGGGCGTCGATCAGCCAGGCGAACGTGCGGGCCAGCGAGCGACCGATGCCGATCACCTGGCCGCTCTGGTCTACGACCCGCAGACCCACCGCAAGCTTTCCGAGGCTGCCCCCGGTGAGGCCTTGGATGACGGCGTAGGCGACGAGGTGACCGGTCCAGAACAACAGGCCGGCCGACCCGCCCTCGATGGTCTGCGCGGTGTAGTTGGTCTCACCGAAGGTCTCGGATCCACTGGTGGCGTCTTGGTTCACGAAGCAGAAGCCCTCGTTGGCTTCCTCCCACCGGTCACACAGCGAGTGGGCCTCGGACCAGGTGAGGTCGCTGTAGGCGATGGCCTCAACCCCGCCCGTGGCCGCGGTGAAGGCGAACACGAGGCCCAGATAGATGATGAGGTCGATGATCCAGGCGCCGATCCGAACCCCGACCACTGCAGTTGGGTCCGATGGGGCGCCGTAGTTGGGCGTGGGGGTGCCGTACATGCTCACGGTCGTTGACGTTAGAGCGTGGGCCCTGCCGGTGGCGGCGAGGTCTCCGGTTGGACTTGGTGGCGACCACGGAGGTGCGGAGGATTTACCGGGTTCAGGGCGGCATCTGAGGCCCCGTAGGATCCCGAACATGTCCGAGCCAACTCCCGACTCCTCAGCTGAATCGAAGGCCGTGCCCGCCGCCGGGGACACCTCGGGGGTTTCCGCCGATCCGGCCTTGTTCGATCGGATCGTGAGCCTCACCAAGCGTCGGGGCTTCGTGTTCCCCTCGGCGGAGATCTACGGCGGGTTCCGTTCCACCTATGACTACGGCCCGATCGGCGTGCTGCTCCTGCGCAACGTGAAAGATGCCTGGTGGCGCTCGATGGTGCAGATGCGCCACGACGTGGTGGGCCTCGATGCTGCCATCCTCTCGCCGCCGGCGGTGTGGGAAGCATCGGGTCACCTGGCCAACTTCACCGACCCCCTGGTCGACTGCAAGGAGTGCAAGGAACGGTTCCGTCTCGACAAACTCGAGGACCCTGACCTGTGCCCCAATTGCGGGAAACGTGGCACCTTCACCGAGGCCCGCCAGTTCAACCTGATGTTCAAGACCCACGCCGGGCCGGTGGAGGGCAAGGGCCACGAGGTGTACCTGCGACCCGAGACCGCCCAGGGCATGTTCGTGAACTTCGCCAACGTGTTGCAGTCCAGCCGCAAGAAGCCCCCGTTCGGCATCGCCCAGATCGGCAAGTCGTTCCGTAACGAGATCACGCCCGGCAACTTCGTGTTCCGCACCCGTGAGTTCGAACAGATGGAGATGGAGTTCTTCGTCCCGCCCGACGAGGCCCAGGATTGGTACCAGTACTGGCGCAACGAGCGGTTCCAGTGGTATCTCGACCTCGGCATGCCGGCCACACACCTGCGCCTTCGTGACCACGACCCCGATGAGCTCAGCCACTACTCGTCGGGCACCGCGGATGTGGAGTTCCTCTTCCCGTGGGGCTGGGACGAGCTCGAGGGCATCGCCAACCGGGGTGACTACGACCTCACCCCCCACGCCACCCGCTCGGGCGAACGGCTCGACTACTTCGACCCCGCCACCAACTCGCGCTACACCCCGCACGTGATCGAGCCTGCGGCCGGGGCCACCCGCACGATGATGGCGTTCCTAATGGCCGCATATGACGAAGAGGAGGTACGGGGTGAGACCCGCACCGTGCTGCGGCTTCATCCTCGTCTCGCTCCCTACAAGGTGGCTGTGCTCCCACTGTCGCGTAAGCCTGAGCTGACCGGGCCGGCCGAGGATTTGCTGGCCCGACTCCAGTCCCACGTCATGTGCGACTACGACGAGACGCAGAACATCGGCAAGCGCTACCGCCGCCAGGACGAGCTGGGTACGCCGTTGTGCATCACCTACGACTTCGATTCGATCGAGGACGGTGCGGTGACGGTGCGCGACCGGGATTCGATGGCTCAGGAACGGGTTCCGATCGACAGCGTCGTCGAGCATGTGCTGACCCGCCTGGCTCTGTGAACCAGAGGTCGATCAGGCAGTCAGCTCACAGGCCAGAAGCGACCGGGTGTGGTCGTGGCTGGGTGTCGACAGGACCGTCGCTGTAGGTCCGGCCTCCACCACCTGGCCTCGGTGGAGGACCATCACCCTCTCGCTCAAGGCCCGGGCCGTTGCCAGCTCATGGGTGATAACCAACATCGACAGACCGAGGTCCCGGCGGATCTCGTCCAAGACGTCGATTACCGAGGCCTTGACGTTGGCGTCAAGGCTGGCCGTCGGCTCGTCGAGGATCAGGACCCGGGGCTGGACCAGTAGGGCACGGGCCAGGACGACACGAGCAAGCTCGCCACCGCTGAGCTCGGTCGGTCTGCGATCCAGGCGGTCGGGGTTCAGGTGAACGACCTCGAGCATCTCGCGGCTGCGACGATCTCGATCGGAACGGTCCGAGCCGATGAGATGGATGCGCTGGGCTTGACGGAGGGCGTGACCGACCCGGCGGCGAGGGTTGAGCGCGGTCCGCACGTTCTGGGGGACCAGTTGGACGGCCCGGCGCTCATCGAGGGTTCTCGACATGGCGAGGGCGGTTCCGTCCAGGGCCACCGATCCTGCTGTCGGTTCGATGGACCCGACGATCACGCCGGCCAGTGTCGACTTACCCGATCCTGACTCTCCGACCACGGCCACCGATTGTCCCGAGTACATGGTGAGGCTGACCTCGTCCACCGCTCTGACGACATGGTGGGCGGTACCGACGCGGGATCGGCGGTTGTGGGGGGCCCTCGTCCTCGGTGCCTGGGACCCGTAGTAGTGGTAGATCCGGTCCAGGACCAGTGCCGGAGCCGGGTCCGGGTTCGGGTTCGGGTGCGGTTGGGTCTCCTCCAGCGCCGGGATCGGCTCGGCGGCGGAGGCTGTGACGGGTGGGGCGGGGGGAGCTGGAGGATCTTGAGGATCTTGATGATCTGGACGAGCGGCCCGTGGGCTGCTGGCTTCCGATGACGTCGGAGATGTAGCGGCCCTACGGGGGACCGCCGCCACCAGGGCCCTGGTGACGGCATGGGTGGGTTCCTCGAAGATCTGGGTCACTGGGGCGATCTCGACCAGTTCTCCGTGGTGGATGACGCCGACCCGATCGACGGTGTTGGCCACGACGGCGAGGTCATGGGAGACCAGCACCATCGAGACGTTCGTCTCTGCTCGCAGCTCGCGGAGGTGGTCCAAGATGGTGGCTTGCACGGTCACGTCCAAGGTGCTGGTGGGTTCGTCGGCCAACAGCAGGGACCGCGGTTTGCCCAAGGTGTTCAGGGCGATGAGAAGCCGCTGGAGCTGGCCACCGGAGAAGCGACCGGGGAGATCCTGTGGGCGTTGGACCACGGACTCCAGACCGATCTGGCCTAGGGCGTCGGCATGTCTCTGGACGGCGTCGGGACCGAGGTACCAGTCGAGTTGACTACCCACCGAGACCGTAGGCGTCAGTGCGGTCATGGGCTGTTGCGGTATCAGGCCGATGTGGGCCCGCCGTAGGTTCAACCAACCTCGGCCGTCGAGCGCGGTGAGGTCTTGGCCATCGAGCGCGAGGGTGTCTGCGGAAACGGTGGTGCCGGGGTCGCCGAGGCCAGCGAGGGCGTGGAGGATCGTCGATTTCCCACAGCCAGAAGCGCCGACCAGCCCGACCACTTCACCGCGTCCGACGGTGAAGCCAACTCGGTTCACCGCTTTCGAGGTTGGGTGCCCATCGAGTGCCGGGTAGGTGACGGTCAGGCCGGCCACGACGAGCAGCGGGTCGCTACCGGCCATCACGTCGTAAAGGAGAGGTGTTGAGGCCTCAGTCGACTGATGCGCAGCCCGTCCGGATCGACCGGTGACAGTTCCCGGCGCTGGGCCATGAGCAACTCGGGGTACACGGGCGGGAACATCACCGCTTCCTCGGCGAGACGCTGGTTGAGCCGGGTTAGGGCCTCGGTTCGTTCGACGTCGTCCTCGGTCTGCCAGATGACGTCGATCCACTGGTCGACCTCGGGGTCCTCGAACCCGCACGACAGGAGGCTGCGGGAATCTGCGGGGGAGAGGGTCATGTAGTTCGCCGGTCCCGATGTGAACCCGCTCTGGAACATGTTCATGAGCATCTCGTACTCGTTGGCCAGCCAACGAGAAGACCACGGGCCGCCGGTCAACTGTTCGATGGTTACGTCGAGCCCCAGCTCCTTCCAACCGGCGGCCAAGACGGTGGCGATGTCTCGCCCGACCTGGGTGGTACCCACGGTGATGGTGAAGTCCAGGCGGTCGGTGCGGGCGCGGGCCAGAAGCCGTTCGGCTTCGGCGAGGTCGGCCTCGGCGGAGAAGACCTCGAGGTCGGGGTCCCACCCCTTCTGAGCCGGTCCAATCGGTCCTTGACCGATGGTGGCATGGCCTCCGAACACTCGGTCCTTCACGCCGGCTCGATCCATGGACACCGCCACCGCCCGCCGGAAGTTCTCGTCGGAGAACGGCTCGGCGTGGAGGTTCACGTAGGTGAGCACATCGAGTGGTGCCTCGGCCCGGCTCAGGACCAGGTCCTCATCTCGTTCCACCGTCTTGAGGTTGGTGTGGGGTAGGGACGTGATCAGGTCCACCCGGCCCTGTTGGAGGGTGAGGAGCCGGGTTCCACCGTCGACGAACACGCTGTACTCGACGCCCGCAAACGAAGGGGCGCTACCGTGGTAGCCGTCGTAGCGGGTCAGCGTGTAGCTCTGGCCCGGCTTGTGGTCGGTGAGGCGGTAGGGGCCGGTACCCATCATGGCATCGCGTCGGGCGACGAAGTCGGTGTGACCCATGGGCAGATTGGTCAGGTGGGATCGAAGGAGCCCGTATGGCTTGGCCAGACCGATGGTGACGGTGTGGTCGTCGGCGGCTTCGAACCATTGCACGTAGTCGATCAGGTAAGTGATCCACTCGCTCCCCGAGCTCAAGTCGAGCAGGTGGTCGAGTGTCGACACGACGTGGTGGGCGTTGAAGGCGTCGCCGTTGTGGAACTCGACGTCCTGGCGCAGCGGAATCGTCCAGGTGAGGCGATCGGCGCTTATCACCGGCTCTCCCGCGGCAAGGAGGGGAACCGAATTGAGCTCCTCGTCGTAGGTGTAGAGCGATTCCATGATCGCTTCGGCCGGCCATTGGGTGAGCTCGGAGCCCGAGTCGAGGGGGTTGATGTTTCCGGGGGCTCCGGCGACGCCGA
The DNA here is from genome assembly GCA_016702505.1 of Microthrixaceae bacterium. Classification (NCBI taxonomy): domain Bacteria; kingdom Bacillati; phylum Actinomycetota; class Acidimicrobiia; order Acidimicrobiales; family Microthrixaceae; species Microthrixaceae bacterium. Next base: position 488,765 of record JADJDU010000030.1, on the reverse strand, counting down.
TGCGCAGGATCCCGTCGCGGTGACGGTCTGTGACCCGGTCGCCTTTGGTCGAGCCGCCGCATGCCGCCTGCAGTGCCGGTCCCGTGAGCACGGCACCGAAGCTCATCCCCAAGAACCGGCGACGGTCGACGATGGCCCGGGCTCGATCCTGTTCTTGGGCGGAAGTCTGGCGATCTGAGGACTGGGTGTGGCCCGAGGTGGTGGTCATGTCAGGGCCTCCCGTTGGATGGGCTCGAGGGGGGACGTTGTGGGTAGCGCCATGTCGGACTCATCGGTGGGATCGCTGGCATCGGTGGCGGCCCGGAGCCCCACCATGTGATCGGCACCGGCGTCCGCGGCCAGGTTGATGCCGGTTATGCCACACACCAGCACCAGCCCCGGTATGACGGCGTACCACCAGGCGCCGTCGAGGAGTTGGGTTCCGGCTTCTGCGATCAGGTTTCCGAGGGTGGGCGCCGGCGCCGGCACTCCCATTCCCAGGTAGCTGAGGCCTCCCTCGGCGAACACCGAAAGGCTGAGCGCCAGCAACATCTGCACGGCTACCACCGGGGCCAGGTTGGGGATCACCTCGCCGACCAACACCTCTCGTTGAGGAACTCCGAGCAGTCGAAGGCCTTCGATGTGGTCACGACTCCGCTCGGCCGCGGTTGCCGCGTGGATCACACGGGTCAGGTAGGGGACGAAGCCGATGGCCAGGCTCATGATCAGCCTCCACTGCGGCGACAACCTCGAGCCGAACACGGTGGCATCGGGGGCAGAGGTGAGGCCGAGCAGGACCACCACCAGCACGAACGGGGGAACGACCTGCAACAGTTCGACGGCCCAACGCATGACCTTGGCCGCGCCTCGATGGCTGAACCAACCGGTGACCATCCCGATCGGTGTGGCGATGAGGGTGGCCAGACCGACCGAGGCGCCGGCCACCAGAGCAGAGGTGGTGGCACCGCGGCCGGTTCGGGCCAGCAGGTCCCGTCCTAAGAAGTCGGTCCCGAAGGGATGGGTGGCACTGGGTGGGGTGAGAGGTTCACCGACCAGCGCCAGCGAGTCCCCGTGGAGGTGGCCGGCCACCGCCACGGTGGCGAATACCCCGAGGAGCACGATGCCTCCGAGGCTGGAGCGGGATCCGAGGGCCTTCATGTGGCTGTCACCGTCTCGGGTGGAGTGCCCAGATCCCGCTGCCGGTGCCGCCATGCACCGGTTCGGGCCGGCTGGGCCGTTTCGGTGTGAGGACCCACGGCGCGAACGGTGACATCTACCAACAGGTTCATGCCCAGGTAGGCGACGGCGGTCACTGATGCCGCGGCGATGGCGACGGGATGATCGTGGCGCCCGAACGACGTGATAAGGAGCTGTCCCAGTCCAGGGACCTGGAACACGTTCTCGACCAGGACCGTTCCAGCCAGCAGCCCGGCGGCCACCATCCCGGCCACGGTGACCGCGGCCGGTGCGGCGTTGCGGAGGGCTATGCGGGTGAGCACCTGGCGGTCCGACAGCCCCATGGCCCGAGCGAAGCGAACGTCGTCTGCACCCAAGACATCGATCAGAGCGGAGCGGATGGTGCGGGCGACCATGCCGAAGGCCCCGACGGCCAGCACCAAGGCGGGAAGGACAAGCGCCCGCAGGTCTGTGGCGATGTCGGTCGATCCGGTTCCGAAGGTGGCAGGGCGGGGAACCAGTTCTGGCCACCGATCACCGACGTAGACCAACAACAGCACGGCCAGCCAGTACGAGGGGATCGACACTCCCAGCAAGGCCATCACTCGCACGGTGCCGTCGACGCCTCGTCGAGGACGAAGCGCGGCGGCGGCTCCGGCGATCAGTCCGGTGGGCATGCCCAAGACTGCGGCCAGGATGCCGAGTTGGAGGGAGACTGCCGCCGCCGGTCCAACCGAGTCGGCCACCGGGGAGCCATCGGTATAGGACACGCCCAGGTCACCTCGGGCGATCCCGAACATGTGGTCTCGGTACTGGATGGCTAGGGGGCGATCCAGGCCCTGGTCGGCGATCACCGCGGCCAGCGCCTCGGGGTCGGCGGCCACCGATGGGGCCAGGCCAGCGGTCTCCCCGCCCGGAAGGGCGTGGAGCAGGAGGAACAACAAGGACAGCCCGATGAACAGGCTCACGAAGAACGACCCGGTACGACTGATCACGTAACCGGTCATCGAATCGTCGTATGGAGTCGGGTCACCCAGCGGTCAGCCCGGACTCGGGGCTGGGTGAGGTCGGGTCGGAAGTGGTGTGGTTCGGTGCTCAGGCGCCGTGGTGATCGAGGCTCTGGAAGATCTCCACGTTGAACCGGTAGGCAGCGTGGACCTCGGTGATCAGATCGGCCCGCTCCGACTCGGTCCAGGGAGCAGCGTCGAGGGCGGCCCGGTAGTTGGTCTTGAACTCTGCGGGGTCGGCGATGTCCTCGAACACCGCGAAGCGTCCGCCCTCGGTGGGGGTCAGGTCGTAGGCAGCCGTGACGATGCGTCCGATGGCGAATCCGCCCGACAGGTCTCCCAGGTAGCGGGTGTAGTGGTGGGCGACGTAGGCGGCGGGTGACCCGGTGGTGACCTCCCTGATGCGGGCGGCGTAGGTCTCGGTGGCCGTGGTCGCCGAGAAGGTGACACCGGCGAGCTCGGGCCGGGCGGTGAGGCCGGAGATGTCGGCCTCCAGCGCCGGCACGCGGTCCAAGGCCCGGTCCAGGAACGGTGCCACGGTGGGATCCGATGCCAGAGCGGTGGCGCCGTCCTCGAGTGCTCGGTAAACGTGCAGGTACTGCGTCAAGAGGTCCACGTATCCGGCGAGGGGCAGCGTCTTTCGCATCAGCGCGTGCATGAACGGAGAGTGTTCTGCGCCACGGTGATCGGTGGCCGTCTCGGCGGCGAGTACAGCCGAGAACGGGGTGACGGTGGCCGAGCTGGCGGTCATGGAATTCTCCGGGATCGATGTTGGGGTTGGCAGGGGTCACGGTTCGGTGATGGCCGAGCCCCGATGATTATACGACTAGTTGTCGTGATCATGAGACGCCCGGTCGTGTAGTTCGGGTCTTGGTATGGAAATCCCTCGGAGGAAAGGGTAGCCTAACAACTCATGTCTATGTCCCATCCTGATCAGTATCAGCGTCACCACATCCAAGTTTCAGGACGTCGGACCGCCGGACGGGACTTTCGGTGTGCGGTTCGAGCGCCGAAGATGAGGGCCGCGCTAGGGAGCCTCGTGGTTTCGATGGTGGCGGCGTTGATGCTCTCGACGTCTCCGGCCGGGGCCGAACCGGTCCTGGTGGTCTCGCCCTCTACCGGGCTCGATCCGGCGGCGGCGTTCGTGGTGGTGTCGGGATCGGGATACCTGCCGAACACCCAGCTCTTCGTGATGCAGTGCCGGGGTAACTCCACCGACGACCACTCGTGCAACTCGGTGGGCCTGCGCAAGGTCACCACCGATGCATCGGGTTCGTTCACCGCCGATGCCATGCGCCTCGTGTCACGGTTCGGGGCAACTGACTGCACTGTCGAGCAGTGCGCGGTGATGACCAGCGCCGTGTCGGGCCACAGCGACGACCGGTCCCAGGATCGGTCGACGCCCATCTACTTCGCCACCGCTCCCGCCCCGACTGTCCCACCCCAGACCGAACCGACCGCGCCCGCGCCCACCGTCGCCCCGCCCGATGCGACGGTTCCGGGCCCCTCGACCTCGGCCGCACCTACCACCACCGCCACCTCGGCGCCGCCTAGCTCCACCACGACCACCGCGGTCCCCGGCGAAGCATCAGACTCGACCTCGGGAAGCCAAGACGACTCCGGTGACCGAGCCCCACAACCGGGAGACCCCGAGCTGGCCAGTACCACCGGCGAACCCGAACCGGACGGTGACGGGAGCTCCCGCGGCCTGGTCATAGCCCTGTCCGCAGGAGCGGCCGCAGTCGGGGCTGCTGGCCTAGTCGCGGTGCGCCGCCGACGGAGCGACGCTGATCCCGACTGAACGCCGCCCGAGCGGTTCCGATCCCGCGCCAAACCCCACATTGATCACCTCGATCTTCATTTCGCCCCAACCCCACAACTGACCAGGAGGTCACATGTCCCGCCCTGTTCCGCCCTCGACCCGATCGGACCGTAAGCGTCGGCGCCCGTCGGCCCGCTCGATCCTCGGTGCTGCGTCGATCGCTCTGGCCGCTGTGGCTGGAGTCCTGACCGTCACCGCCAGTCCAGCGGCCGCCGCCGGCTCGGTGTCGCTCAGCAAGACCTCGGGCATCAACCCCGCCGGTGAGACCCTCACCGTGCAAGGCTCGGGCTTCGACTCCTCGGGGACCCGCGGCATCTACTTGATGTTCTGTCAGCAGGCAGCGGGTCGCCCCACCGGCGGGCAGTGCTCCGGTGCCCAGAACTGGATCGGTAGCACCGCCATGGGAGCCCCGGTGGCTTGGAGCGGCAACGGAACCTTCACCGCCACCATCGATGTTGTCGGAACCTGGGCCGGCGTCGACTGCACCGATGGGACGACCGTTTGTGGCGTCGTCACCCGCAACGACCACCTCGACGGTCACCTCTTCGATCAGGACACGTTCACACCGGTGAGCTTCGCCGTCGACGAGCCTCCGACCACCACCGAGGCCGAGACCACCACGACCCAACCCGGGGCCACCACCACCACGAAGCCGACGACAACCACCGTGCCATCGGGGAACCGCCCCGCGGTGTCGCTGAGCGCGTCGACGGACCTGGCTGACCGTGAGGTCATCACCGTCTCCGGTACCGGCTTCGCTCCCAACCAGGGCCTGTACGTCCAGACGTGCGCCGCTCCCGAGGGTGAGTCGGGCACGGCGGCCGGTCGGGCCGACAACTGCTACCCCGAGCAGGACGGCACCCACACCGTGTGGATCAACCCGGTGGGTAGCGATGGAACCTGGAGCACCGACCTGACGGTGGCGGCGCTCTTCGGCGACGTCGACTGTCGTGTCGACGCGTGTGGTGTGTCTGTCCGCCGAGACCACAGCGGCGGTGCCACCGACTTCTCTCAGGACGTCTTCGTCCCGATCACGTTCGGTTCGGGAACGGTCGCCCCGCCAACCGGGTCGGCCCGGCTGTCGATCACACCATCGTCGAACCTGGTGTCGGGTCAGAAGGTCACCGTGGACGGCGAGGGCTTCAAGCCCGGTCGCTCGGTGTTCGTCGGCGTATGTGACGACACCGTCGCCAACTTCGCCGCGTGTGACTTCACCAACGTCGTGGAGGCGACGGCGTCGGCTGGCACCGCCCGTCTCGGTGGACCTGGCTCGTTCAGCATCTCGCTGGTGGTCCGCTCCACCTTCGGTTCCACCAACTGCCAGGCCACCACGGCTCGCTGCGTCATCGCGACCTGGGCCGTCTCGGGTGACGACACCGCGGTTCAGGTGATGTCGCCGATCAGTTTCCGTACCGCCGGTGGTTCAGCATCGGGACCGGGTGGGTCCACCACTCCGCTGCCCCGCACTGGAACCGATGCCACCACTCCGGTAGCTGTCGCTCTGCTGGCCCTGACCGCCGGTTTCGGCCTGCTCGCCGCTGACCGCCGGCGCCGCATGGCTTAGGAGGTCCGCCGAAAGGCGGACCGACCCATAAGCACGGCATGGCTAAACCGAGGCGAAGCCTCGGTCTGATCACCCTCGTAGCGACGACGACCGGACCTATCCGCTAGGCCCCTTAGCCTAGGTCCGCCGAAAGGCAGAGCCTTCCGGCAGAGTTCGGTCGCCGGCCTGACGGCCCGCCCTGGATCTGAGGGCGGGCCGTCAGCGCGTCCAAGGGGGCCAATGGACCGTCGGTTCGCGCGCGTGGCGGTTAGGTCCAGGCGGCTCACTTGTCGGCTCGCGTCCTCAGCGGCGGGGGAGACGGCGCGGTGTCCCGTCGGCTGCCACCCGAGCATCCACGGCCCGCAACACGAAGGCCTCGGCCGCGTCGACCGCTTCCCGGATCGAACCGGCTGAGTTGGCGTCGCTGCCGGCCCGCCCGATGCAGGCTGCGATCATGGCCACCGTGGCATCTATGTCCTCGGCTCGTAGGTAGCGCCGATCCCGACCCCGCCGGATGATGTCGTACAGGCGGCTCTCGAGCACCCCGACGTGTTCCATGAGACGTTCGGCCGCTGTCTCCGGTAGGAGGACCCGAAGGGTCGGGCCGGGGGGCAGGTGGTTGGCCGAGAAGTACTCGAGGTGCAGGCGCACGTATGTACGAAGCTGGTCCACCGGGTTGTCGACGGTTCGCAAGGCATCATCGAGGCGGGCCACGAACCCGGCGGTCTCGGCGGTGGCGTAGGCCACCAGCAGAGACTCCTTGTCGGGGAAGTAGTTGTAGATCGCGGTACGGGCCAGACCTGCATCCCGCGCTACCTCGGCCAGGGTCAAGTCGTCGTAGCCGCTGGTACAACAGGCGGCCGAACGACTCGAACAGCAGTCCCCGGGTGTGCTCGCGGTGAGCATCCAGGCTGCCGCCGATCACCTTGGGCATGAACGCACCCCGCGGCTCAATGGTCGCCCTCGCCCCGAGGGGTGACCCCGAGGATGGCGCACGCCTCGTTGTACATGCGAACGACTTCGTGGCGGATGGTGGCCCGTTCCAGGATCGGTTCGGCCCACGGTACGGTCACCGCGACGTTTTCGCCGTCGACGTTCGCATCGAAGGTGGCGCCATCCTCGTTGTAGCCGGTCATGGTGGCGGCGGTGGCCGACCCAGCACCCCCCAGCGCTTGCACGATCATCAGGTTGTCCCCTGGGTGGTCGCCGTTCATGTGGGCGACGACGGCCGCCTGGACCTCGGGGCTGAACGGGGACGGGGCAGGCTGGGAGTTGGTGGTCATGGTTCTCGAAGCGTAGATCGGTCGAACCTGGTAGCTGTCGCCGAGGTCCGCCGCCCTAGGATGGTGCCGACCGGGAGGGAGTATCCCTCGCAGCCGCAACGTCAACACGGAGCCTCGCTCCCGGGGCGGTTGGTCTCACTGCGAGGTGGGGCGGAGAGACTCTCGGCTGACACGTCCCCGTTCCGATGATCAGCCGGAGAGAACCACCTAAATGCTTGCGTCCCTGACCACCCTGGCTTCGCCGGTCCTAACCCCGGTACTCGCCTCGGGATCGTCCCGGGCTGAGAACTTCGCCAGCTTCGACGTCCACCCCTGGCAGTGGGGTGTGTTCGTGGGGTTCCTGGCCGTTCTCATCACCGCCGACCTGCTGTTGGTGCACCGCACCGCCCACGAGATCACGTTCCGGGAAGCAGCCATCGAGTCCGCGATCTGGATCGCCATCGGCTTGTCCTTCACCGGCGTCATGTTCTGGTGGCACGGCGGTCAAGCTGCGGGCGAGTACATCTCGGGCTACCTGATCGAGAAGTCGCTGTCGATCGACAACGTGTTCGTGTGGGCGGTGATCTTCAGCTACTTCGCGGTACCGAAGAAGTACCAGTTCCGCACCCTGTTCTGGGGCATCTTCGGCGCGTTGGTGCTGCGGGCCATCTTCATCTTCGCCGGTGTGGCCCTGATCGAATCCTTCGAGTGGACGCTGGCCATCTTCGGCCTGATCCTCCTCTACTCGGCTTGGAAGATCGCCCAGCACGACGAAGCCGAGGTCCATCCCGAGAACAACCCGATCCTCAAGCTGGTCAACCGGTTCATCCCCTCCACCCCCGAATACGACGACCAGAAGCTCTTCACCATCAAGAACGGCAAGCGCCTAGCCACACCGCTGCTGGCCGTACTGATCATGGTGGAGACCACCGACGTGATCTTCGCCGTGGACTCGATCCCGGCCATTTTGGCCGTGTCCCACGAGCAGTTCATCGTGTTCAGCTCCAACGCCTTCGCCATCTTGGGCCTCCGGTCGCTGTACTTCTTGCTCAACGGCATGCAGGACAAGTTCCGCTACCTGAACCTGGGCCTCGGGGTGATCTTGGCCTTCGTCGGTCTCAAGATGCTGGCCAGCTTCTTCTTGGGGCTCCATCCTCCGACCTGGCTGTCGCTGGTGGTCATCCTCGGAATCTTGGCTGTGACCATGGTGGCGTCGCTGCTCGCCGACAAGCGGGACGACGCCAAGGCGGCCGCCGAGGGCTCTACCCCCGAGACGCCTGACCGGGTCTAACCCGACGCTGGTACCGTCCGGGGCCGTGAAGGCTCCGGACGGCACCACACCCTCCCGTCGCGGACACCAGCGCACCTGATGGGCATCGTCGACGAGGACGTGGTCCGCGTTCGTGAGGCCGCCGACATCGTGGCGGTGATCTCGGCTCACACCCAGCTCAAGCGGGTGGGACGTTCCTGGACCGGGCTGTGTCCGTTCCACGGAGAGAAGAGCCCATCGTTCTCGGTCAACCAGGAGAAGGGCGTCTTCTACTGCTTCGGCTGTCAGGCCAAGGGTGACGTAATCACCTTCGTGCGAGACATCGACCACCTCGACTTCCAGGGCGCGGTCGAGCAGCTGGCCGCCAAGTTCGGCATCGCCGTGCGATACACCGACCGCAACGAAGGCGAGCGACGAGAAGCCCGATCTCGGTTGCGAGAAGCGTTGGAGGCGGCGGTGGACTGGTACCACCAGCGTCTCCTGACCAGTCCCGACGCGGGCGCCGCTCGGCGCTACCTGCGGGAACGGGGGCTGGACGGAGACACCGTCCGCCGGTACCGGATCGGCTGGGCGCCAGACGACTGGGACCAACTGGTGAAGGCGTTGCCGTTCCCGCCCAAGGTGCTGCGCGACGCCGGGCTGGGGCGTCAGAACAAGCGGGGCGGCACCAACGACTTCTTCCGTGCTCGGGTGCTGTTCCCCATCTTCGACTCCCAGGGTGACCCGCTCGGTTTCGGAGGGCGCATGATGCCCGGCGGCCATCCACCCAAGTACCAGAACACCCCCGAGACCACCCTCTATCGCAAGAGCAAAGTTCTCTACGGCCTCAACTGGGCCAAAGACGAAGCGGTGCGGACCAACGAGTTCGTGATCTGTGAGGGCTACACCGATGTGATCGGCTTCGCATCGGTGGGTGTGGGCCGCGCGGTGGCCACCTGTGGGACCGCTCTCACCGACGAACACGTTCGAACCCTTCAACGCTGGGCCCCTCGGCTGGTGCTGGCCTTCGACCCCGACGCTGCCGGTCAGGCCGCGGCCGACCGGGTCTATGAGTGGGAACGCAAGCACGAGGTCGAGGTAGCGGTGGCCGCGCTACCGCCGGGCGGAGACCCCGCCGATCTGGCCCGCACCGACCCCGACGCCCTGCGTCGAGCCGTCACCGACGCACAACCCTTCCTCGGGTTCAGGGTCGACCGGATCTTGGCTCGCGGATCGCTGACCACCCCCGAGGGACGGGGCCGGACGGCCGAGACGGCGTTGGCGGCCATCGCCGAGCATCCGAGCGACTTCGTGCGAGATCAGTACCTGATGGTGGTGGCTGATCGGTGCCACCTCGATCCGGACCGGCTTCGAGCTTCCTTGCGCTCCGGTGGCATCAGGCCTCGCCTCCGCCGCGAGCGTTCTCAGAACCGGCCGACCCGCCACAACACCCCCGAGACCGAAGCGCTCCGCCTGGCGGTGACCCAGCCGGCGGAGATGTTGCCGTTGCTGCACGAGATCTTGTTCGATGACGAGCGCCACCGGGCGGTGCTGGGCGCGCTGATCGTGGCCGGAGGCGATATCCATCGGGCCACCGAGAACGCTGATCCGATGGTGGCTGAACACCTGGCTCGCCTGGCGGTGGAGGACACCGACGCCGATCCCCGCGATGTTCGTCGTCTCCTGCTCCGCGACCACTCGTTGGCCGTGCTGGCCGAGCTCGAACGAGAAGCGCGGACGGCTGTCGACATCGAGCCCTACGCCCGATCCATCTCCTGGCTCAAGACCCGGATCGAAGCGGTCAACCCCGATGCTCCTCCCAGCGACCTGCTCGAAGATGAGTTGCTAGATTGGCTGGCCCAGAGGGTGGAGGACGAGCGATGAACCCAGGAGCCGCCACCCCCCGCTTCCCTTCGACGGCATGGTCCGAGCTAGTGCGACGGGGTCAGGAGCGGGGGACGGTCACCCAAGAAGAGCTGTTCGAGGTGCTCGACCTCCACGTCGACACCCTCGACGCCGACCTGGCCTGGATCCGGGGTGAACTGACAGAGCAGGGGATCACACTCGACGAGTCGGTCGAACTGATGTCACTTTCTGATCTGGGGGTCGTTCCCGGCGCAACCGGAGAAGACGCCACCGAGGGCTCTCCGGTGTTCGAAGGTCTAGGGGGGGTCTCGGAGGCAGAGCCGAGCGATGACCACGACGACGAACCAGACGACGACTTCGAATCCGGTGTCGAGGTCGATCCCGAAGCGGAGGCCGACGCCAGGGCGTCCGCAGTGTTGGCCGATCCGCTCGGCGGGATTGACCTGGCCACCGACGAGCCCGATGACGTAGCCCGCCGCCGCCTGCACCTGGTGCGGCCCAGCAGGGGGCACTCGGTCGACCGGGGGGGTAGCGCCGACCCGGTCCGGGTGTACCTCAAAGAGATCGGTAGGGTGGCGCTGCTGACCGGTCCCCAAGAGGTGGCCCTGGCCCGCCGCATCGAAGCTGGCAGTCAGGCCGCTGTGCGCTTGGCCGAGTTGGCCGCCGCCGGCCGGCTCGATGAGTTGGAGGCAACGCCGAGGCGCCGCTTGGAGCGCACCGCCCGAGACGGCGAGCGGGCCAAGTCAGACCTGATCCAGGCCAACCTCAGGCTGGTCGTGTCCATCGCCAAGCGTTACGTGGGTCGGGGAATGCAACTCCTCGACCTGATCCAAGAGGGCAACTTGGGCCTGATGCGGGCGGTGGAAAAGTTCGACTACACCAAGGGCTTCAAGTTCTCCACCTATGCAACCTGGTGGATCCGACAGGCCATCACCCGTGCCATCGCCGACCAGGCCCGCACCATCCGCATCCCGGTTCATATGGTGGAGTCCATCAACAAGGTCCACCGGATCCAGCGTCAGATGATGCAGGAGCTGGAACGGGAACCGACCATGGAGGAGTTGGGTGCCAAGGTCGACATGACGCCAGATCGGGTTCGTGAGATCCTGCGGATCAGCCAGGATCCGCTGAGCCTGGATTCGCCGGTTGGTGAGGCCGACGACTCCAACCTGTCCGACTTCATCGAGGACACCCAGGCCGACTCTCCCGCCGAGATGGCCGCTCGCAAGATGCTGGGCGACGCCGTGCTCGAAGCCCTCGACGAGCTGAGCGACCGGGAGAAAGAGGTGGTGAGGATGCGTTTCGGGCTGACCGATGGCCAGGCCCGCACCTCGAAGAGGTGGGTCGGGAATTCGGCGTGACCCGAGAACGGATCCGCCAGATCGAAGCCAAAACGCTGGCCAAGCTCCGCAATCCGCACCGTAGCCAGAAGCTCCGCGACTACCTCGAAGGCGACTGAGTCGGCCTGGCAGCATCGGCCCGTTGCCCGACGGTGGCGTCGGATCGGCGCCGCGTCCTCGGCCCGAATCGGGGTTCGTATCGGGGTGGTCCGCGCTGCTACGTTGAGGCCTCGCCTTTCGGGGGTAGCTCAGATGGCAGAGCAGCTGACTGTTAATCAGCGGGTCGTGGGTTCGAGCCCCACCCCCCGAGCCAAAGCACTGAAAGAGCCGGCCCCCGGGTCGGCTCTTTCAGTTTCTCGGGCCATGTGATCTTCATGGTGATCGGGGCTCGGCCGGCCCGCGGCCTGAGGGTCCGACCTGACCTAGGGTCCCCGAACATGGGAGCGGTCAACCCCGACGAGAGGTCGCCGACCGGGGACGAGGGTTCGGAGATGGCGATGTTCCCGCTGGGTACGGTGCTGGTGCCGGGCATGAGCCTTCCCCTGCACGTCTTCGAGAAGCGCTACCGGGTGATGATGGACCGCTGCCTGGCCGCAAGCCGTGAGTTCGAGGTCACGCTGATCGAACGGGGGAGCGAGGTCGGGGGCGGAGATGTGAGGACCGCGGTTGGTGCGGTGGCGCGGATCCTGGAAGCCGATCAAGCGCCCGATGGTCGGTGGGGTGTGCTGGCGGTCGGGACCAGGCGGATCCGTGTTCGGAGCTGGCTCGACGACGATCCCTACCCCCGGGCCCTGGTGTCAGAGTGGCCCGACGTCAAACCTCAAAACGGCGCTGCGGTTGAATCTGCCTACACCGACCTGGTGCGCCGAGCCCGGTCGGTGCTGGCGCAGTTGGCCGAGTTGGGGTTCCCGGCCCGGCCGCTCGCCGAGATCGACAGTCACCCAGACCCGGGGCTGTGGGAACTGGCGCTGATGCTTCCATTCGGTGCCATGGACCGCTACCACCTCCTGTGCTCGGATGGGCCCGCGTCCCGGGTGGTGCTCATGGCCGAGTTGATGGACGGACTCGAGATCGAGGTGAAGGCCAGGATGGCCGAGGGATAGTCACTTCGGCGGTGTTCTGGGACCGTGGCCCGGTCTGGCAGCATGTCCGGCGGGGCTGTAGCTCAATGGTTAGAGCAGGGGACTCATAATCCCTTGGTTGCGGGTTCGATCCCCGCCTGCCCCACCAGATCAGAAGGTGTCGCCCAACCAGGCCGGCGCCCGTTCCAGCAGGTAGGCGCTGACGGCGTGGCAACGGTCCAGCACGTCACACAGCAGGTCTTGCTGGCCCACGTACACCTGGGACAGCGACACTTCGACCCGGCCGACGATGCTGACTGTGCGGTCGGCTCCGTCGGTGACCGAGGCGTAGGAATCGATGGCCGAGACCTCGAGGGGCAGCTCGGGGCCGCCGACGCCGGCCAGGTCGGTGGCCAGGATCAACAGGTCCGGTCCGTGGGGGAGCGGAGGCATGCCCCAGGTGAAGTGGAGCGGGAACCGGTGCAGGTCGGGCGGATCGTCACCTTCATCCAGTTCCAGCACCAGATCTTCGAACGAGAGCAACACCCGGGGATCGATCTCCAGGGCGAGGTGAAGGTCCAGCGGCCCGCCGCAGGCGTCCTCGGGGTGGAGGTCCACCTCCCAGGCCTGGCGCAGCGAGTAGGTCTCCACGAAGTGCCGCTCGTCGTGCACGTGGAAACCATGGTCGACTGCGTGATCCTTGAGGTCGGCCACGAATCCGGCCACGTCGATGACCGCCACGTGAACCTCCAGGGAGAGCGGTTGACGTCCCCCAGCCTGCCACGCCCGGGATACGGTCCGTCAACGTGACCGACGCGCCGTTGACCACCTCATGGCTTTCAGGAGTGCTGGACGACGCGGCCGCGGCCGTGTCGGAGGCGTTGGCGTCCGCCGTCGAATGGGGCGAGGCCGGCACCCGGCCGGGACAGCACCACAGTGATATCACCGCCGACGGTGCCGCAATGGAGGTGCTCGGGCCGACGGGTCTGGGTGTGTTGAGCGAGGAGAGCGGTCACCAGATTGGTCCTTTGCCGGTGACGGTGGTTCTGGACCCGCTGGACGGTTCCACCAACGCCTCACGGAGGCTGGCATGGTGGGCGGTGAGCCTCTGCGCCGTGGATGGAGACGGCCCGCTGGTGGCGCTGGTGGTCGATCTCCGCCATGGAAACCGCTGGAGCGCGGTTCGGGGGCAGGGGGCTCGGCGAGACGGAGAGACGATCCGCACGTCGGGCTGCATCGCTCTGGCCGATGCCATTGTCGGCCTGAACGGGGTACCTGACGGCCACGGCGGGTGGGCCCAGTACCGGGCCCTTGGGTCAGCCGCCCTAGACCTGTGCGCGGTAGCCGACGGGACCCTGGACGGCTACCTGGACTGCACCACCGATCAGCTCGGGTCCTGGGACTACCTGGGTGCGACGCTCATCTGCCGGGAGGCGGGTGGATCAGTGTTCGATGTCGCTGGCCGGGGGCTGACCACACTCGAACACGGAGCCAGAAGGATCCCGGTGGCCGGAGCGACGGAGACCTTGGCCGACAGCCTGTCGGCCTTGCACCGGTGGACCCGGCGAGCCCAGGACCGATACGAGGAAGGAGGTCCGGGTGATACCAGCCCTGCTGGTGGTCGACCCTGGGGTGACGGCCGTGCGTGACCGCGTCCACCTGCTGGCCCTGAGGTTGTACGCCCGACTGCCGCGCCGATCCCGGCGTCGAGTGGTTCGTGCGCTGACGCCGTCCTACACGGTTGGAGCGATCTGTCTGATCGAGGGCTCGGGAGACGAGGTCCTCCTGTTGCGCCAGGTCTACCGCCGGGATTGGGGAGTGCCTGGAGGTCACCTCAAGCGGGGCGAGGCCCCCGACGCGGCGGTCCGACGTGAGGCGCTCGAGGAGGTGGGGCTGGCCCTGGACCTGATCGGCGAGCCGGCGGTGGTCGTCGACGCCGATGCTCGCCGAGTGGATGTCGTCTATCGGGCGACTCCCGCCGCCGGTTTTGAGCCCGACCTGGTCAAGGCCGTGTCACCCGAGATCGCCGAGGTGGGCTGGTTCTCGCTCCGTGACCTTCCTGATCTCCAGGAGGAAACGGTGCAGGCTCTGGAGGCGCTAGGCGCTTGGGGCAACCGCTAGGGGCTCCCCATCGACGCCACGCGTTGCGTTGCCACGGCGGATCAGATGCGCCGCAGGTGGGAGAGGTCCCCGGGGGTCGAGGGGTGCCGGAGCTTGGCCAGTGCCTTCTCCTCCTTCTCGATGGCATGGTCGGGATCCAGGCCCAGGACCATGGCGGCGTCATCGGAGGACAGGCCGGGACCGCCGTCGAGGCCGAGGCGTAGTTCCAGGATCCGACAGTCCTCTTGGTGGAGGTGACCGAGGGCGGTGAGCAGGGCAGTGTCGACCACGGAGTCGGCCCGGCTGCCACCAGCGGGGTTGCCGGGGGCGGAGACGGCTCGTCCCGAGGGGTTGCGTTCCACCTCCCGCATGGCCCGCTCGACCCACCACCGGGCGAAGGAGCTGAAGGGAAGACCACCGGTGGGGTCGTAGCGGTCCACGGCTCGTACCAGTGCTTCGTCTCCGGCCGACAGGAGCAGGGCGGTCACCCCGGCGGTGGCCTGATGGCGGCGGGCCAGATCGACGACCAGCGGACGACAGGACGCGATCAGGTGCTCGCGGGCCGCATCGCTGTGGCGGACCCGATCGCGCAGCAGTGCTATCGACTCCAGGTCGAGCATGGGGGCCCCGGCCAGCGCGGCCAGCTCGTTCTCGGCGGATCGCCCGTCGGCCACGACGGCGGCTGCTGCCAGCTCCTCCGCGGGCGTCAGCTCGGGGACGGTGCCGATGGTGTTGAGGTGACGGCGGAGGACCAACTCACGTTGGTCGACCGTGGTTCGGTGGCCCGACACGCGCGCTCCGGGGGAGAGAACCGGGTCAGGCCCGGTTACCGTCTTACAGGTGGTCGACGGTAACCGGCGCGGCGATCCAGATCGTGGACCTTCCCCCTCGGGGCGACCCCGGCTGTTGGTGTCTGCGTGCCTTCTGGGAAGTCCGTGCAACTACAAAGCGGCGGCCAGCCCTCGGGGCTGTGTCTCAGACCTGGGTGATGACTTCGAACTGATCCCCATCTGTCCCGAGGTGGAAGGTGGCCTACCGGTGCCGCGCCCACCCGCAGAGATCGGCCCCGACGGCCGGGTCCGCACCGCCGATGGCATCGACGTGACCGCCTCGTTCGAGCAGGGGGCCCGGGTGGCGGTCGAGTTGGCCGCGTCCAAGCAGGTGGTCGCAGCGGTGCTGAAGGCTCGCTCGCCGTCGTGCGGTTCAGGACTGGTCTATGACGGCACGTTCTCGGCCAGGCTCGTCGACGGGGACGGGGTCACCGCCGCCGCCCTCCGCAACACCGGCATCGTCGTGCTGACCGAGGAGGACGTGGCCCGAGGTGAACGGCCTTCCGGTCAGACCAACCGACGCGACTAGCCTGCGATCCCCTCACGGGCGCATAGCTCAGTTGGCTAGAGCGCTGCCCTTACAAGGCAGATGTCGGGGGTTCGAGTCCCTCTGCGCCCACCATAGAAAATCCAGGTAAGGCGGCATCTCTGCCCTGTCCGGTCCGGCCGGTGAAGTCGGCTTTGCCGCACTCAGCACCACACTGGTCTCAAGCGGTGAAAGCCCCAACACCGCGCCGGACGCCGCATTGGCGAGGGTGGGCTCGGTGTGTGCGACGGTCCGGTCGAATGGCGGGGCGGTGTGGTCAGGTCGTTTCGCAGCCTTGGCCGTCTCCATCGGAGTCCAAGCGGTCGGGGTCGTTGCCGGGGTTGAGGACGGTGATGGGCTTGGTGGCGGCCGGTAGCTGACCACAGTCGACGTCTCCGCTGCCGTCGCGGTAGTTGGCCACGCAGGTTCCGTTGGCCGCGGCGTAGATACCCGCCGTGGAACAGCCCGGCTGAGGCTTTGTGGTGGTTGTGGTCGTGGTGGATGTAGTCGGTGGGTTCGGTGGGGTGGTCCCGGTCTTGGCCACGAACTCGGGTGATTCCGAGAAGCCGATCATCACGGCTCCACGCTTGGCCCTGCCCGAGTCGAGGCTGGAGATCCAATACGCCCTGCCAGAAGCGTCGGGGGTGCGATCGAGAACGTTCTTGTAGACGAGATCCACGAACGCAGCGTTGTCCAGTGCTCCGTAGCGGGTCTTGAACTCGGGCGAACCGGCGAAGTACTCCGAAATGTCGCGTAGGGGCATTCCGGCTGACCTGCGGCCAACCCAGTAGTCCCGACCTTCGGCCTCGGGGTTCCTCAAGAAATAGGCTCGGTAGAGGCGGGTCACCTGGCCATCGAGTACCTGGGCGTTGGTGGCGGCCTCGGCGGGACCGAAGGCCAGGGTTCCGGCCGCGACGATCGTGGACATCGCCACCACCAATAGTGCGCGGGTCGTGCGGGCTCTTGTCATCTGTTCCCCCGGAACATTGAGCGTGTAAGCGGCGTGGGCCTGCAACATAGCGGCGATATTGATGCGGTACCCCTCTGAATCTCACGGGATGTGTTTGCCGGGGCACCTTGGGTGATGAGCCAACGTGGATCCTCGGGGTGGTGGGCGTGATGTCGGACCTTCGACTCTTCCGTCGCGATCTGTGAGGTTCCACCCTGGAGTCGGATCAATGGCTGGTAGCCACGGAGGGAGCAGGAGCGATGGAGTCCATGTCGGAGCTGGAGACGACCCAGGCCGGTATCGAGGCCTTGGTGAGCATGGCCGTGGAGGCCGCCACCACACTCGAGGAGGTCCTCGACTGTGCTCGGGCCGCGGCCGCGCTGGGTGACCGGGGGCTCATGGAACGGGTGGCATCGCGGGTTGGTCACGAGGTGGCCAAGGCCACCGCCAGCAGCGATGCCTGGGAAGCCGAGCTGACCTACTCGAAGATCGACGCCTGGGTGCAGACCGGCCACAAGGCCAGGATCCTGGCCGAAGCATGGAGGCTCGTGGGTCAACCGTTGTTGCTCGATACCGAGGTCAATGCCGTACGGGTCGCCAACCCCCTGGCCGGAATGGCCCCCGACCCCGCTGGAAGCGGCTGACAATCAAGGCCACAATCGGTGCTTCACGGCGGCATGACGACTGACGGTCGGCACAGTGGCTCATGGTCGGCGCTGGACAGGGTGGGCCTATCGGCTTGCCTCCTTGCCGGGTCAGCCCGTCGTCGAACTCGGTCGGGTGCGGGCTTGGCGTTCGTTGTGGTAGCTGCGACCGAGTAGGTCGGCGTTGTCGTGGATCCAAGTCCTCAACGAGACCACGCCGGTCGGGGGACCTTCCGTGTCGGCCAAGCCGGCCATGGTGGAGATGAGCTCGTCGTGGTCGAGGAGCTCATCGTGGAGCACGGCCCCCACGACGCGGCCCCCGAGCAGGACGGCGGTGGCGGGAAGGTTGATCAACAGCGTGCGAGCCCCCAGCACGTAGCGGAGCTCTCGGACCAGCTCGATGTAGGTGGGTCGGTCCGGTCCCACCGCGTCCACCACCACATGAGGCGCGGGAGCAACCGTGTGCTCGGCGTGGACCTCGGGCTGATCGACCAGACGAGGTCCGCCGACGCACAACAACGCCAGGTCGTCGACGTGAACGGGCCGGACGCGGTAGTGGCCCCACCCGGCCACCGCGAAGACCGGCATCTTTCGTAGCAACCAGGCCAGGTTGTTGATGAGCACCGACTGACCACCGAACACCAGCGTGGGACGCACGACCAGCGTCGGGACGCTGCTCTTGTCCAGCCGCTCCTCTACCTGTGCCTTGGCCTGGAAGTACGGGTAGGGAGACGTGAGCGACGGGTGGGCCACGCTCACGTGGACGATGCGCTCCACGCCGCTGGCCTCGGCCGCCTCGATGAGCTGCGTACAACGGTCGACCGCCAGGTCATAAGCGCCGTGACCGTCTCCCAGGCGCATCCAGTAGGTGTTGTAGAAGGTCTCGACACCTTCGAAGGCCTTGGCCATTCGATACGGGTCACCCCAGGCGAACTCCTGCACGTCTATGGCCCCGGCGCCGGTCGGATCAGCCGGGGGGTGACCGGTGAGGGTGCGCACCGCCCGCCCCCGCTCGGCCAGTAGCCGGGCGATGGCGGATCCTGTGTTCCCGAACGCACCGGTGACCAAGTCGAGGCCATCCACGTCTTCATTCTGACGGCTTCGATGCCGAATGCAACACCCGGCCGGTACGGTCGGCTCCCATGAGCTTCGAGGGGACCATCATCAGGGTGGATGCCGGGCGAACCGGTCTGGTGTGGGCCGTCGGTGACGACGGACGCCTCCACCAGATCGCCTTCGGTCCCGGTGCCAGCGGGCGGAGCCCGGAGCTGCCAGTCGGGCTGTACCCGCTGGCCTACCCGACCTTCGGGGAGGAACCGCTGCGGGAACCGGCCTTGCGGGTGACCCATGGCGACGGGGTGACCTCGACGCGGCTGCGGGTGGTCGATGTGGTCTCTCGTGGGCCCGGCGCCGGAACAGGTCGGGGCCGGTTCTCGACGACCACGGTGCGGATGACCGACCGGATCTCGCCGTTGACCGTCGATCTCAACGTGCGGGCGTGGCCGGATCATCACTTGATCGAACAGTGGGTTGAGGTGACCAACGGGGGTGTCGACCCGGTGGAGTTGCACCGAGTGGCCGGGTCGGCCCCTGCCTTCGCTGGCACGTCCCCCCACCTGACCCATTGGGGTGGCGGATGGGCAGGGGAGTGGACCGAGACCACCGAGGCGTTGACCCCCGGGGTGAAGACCTTGGCCTCGGCCGGCGGCGTGCGTTCGGCGTTGTACCGGGCGCCGGTGGTGTTGTTCCACCCCGATGGTCCCGCCGGCGAGGAGCACGGCACGGTCGGGGCCTGCACGGTGGTCTGGGGTGGTGATGTCCGTTTCGATGCCGAGGTATTCCTCCACGGTCAGGTCCGGGTCCTGGCCGGCCACCAGGACCGTGGCAGCGAACGGAGGCTGGATGCCGGTGATTCCTTCGAGTCACCACACGTGCTCTGGATCTGGTCCGAGGAAGGCATGGGCCCCACCAGCCGGGCCTTCCACGGCTACGTGCGTTCCGAGGTGGTTCGCGACGGCGATCGAATCCGGGCGTCGGTGGCCAACACGTGGGAGGCGTTGGGGTTCTCCCTCGACCCCGAGGGCCTGGCCCGCCAGGTCGACCGGGCCGCCGAACTTGGGGTTGAACTGTTCTTGTTGGACGACGGCTGGTTCGGTGATCGCTTTCCCCGAGATGACGACACCACCTCGCTCGGAGACTGGACGACGGACCGCTCCAAGCTTCCCGACGGACTGCAACCGGTCATCGATCACACCATCGAGGCCGGTCTCCGATTCGGGCTGTGGGTGGAACCGGAGATGGTCAACGCCCGGTCGGAGTTGTACGAAGCTCACCCGGACTGGGTGATCGCCGAACCGGGCCGGGCTCGACGCGAGGAACGTCAACAGCTCGTGTTGGACCTGTGTCGACCCGACGTTCGGGACTTCGTGGTCGACACCATCGACGCTCTACTGACCCAGCACCGAGGGATCACCTACCTGAAGTGGGATGCCAACCGAGACATCACCGAGCCCGGCTCGGGGGCGTTGAGCGACGACTCCCAGACCCATCTAGCCGTCGATCGGGTACGTCACACGTGGGACGTGATGGCCGAGGTGGCGGCCCGCCACCCCGATGTGGAGATGATGCTGTGCGCGTCCGGTGGTGGACGCAGCGACCTGGGCACCCTGGCCTCTTTCCACGAACTGTGGACCTCGGACAACACCGATCCGGTGGACCGGGTGCGGATCCAGTGGGGAGCGTCGCACCTGCTGCCCGCTTCGGTGCTCGGTGCCCACGTCACCCGTTGGGGCCTCAAACCGGTTCCCTTCGCCTGTGCCGTCGCCCTTTCGGGACGGTTCGGCTTCGACCTCGACCTGACCTCGCTCAGCGATCACGAATGGTCCTGTGCTCGGCGAGCGGTGGCCGTGCACCATCGCATCAGAGATGTCGTTCAGCATGGCGAGCTGTTCCGTCTGGAGTCGCCGGTCGGCACCGATCGTGGTTCGCTCGCCTATCTCGCTCCCGACCGGTCACGCAGCGTGGTGTTCATATTCCGGCTGGACGACGAGGACCTGGGGTCGTCACCTGGGGGAGCTGGAGTTCAGATCCCCTGGCTGAGGGCCGGGAGTAGGGGGACGCTCGAGGCCGCCACCGACCTGTCGCCCCACCATGACCCGCGGGCCGTGGATCTGGCCGACGTGGCCGGAGGAGTGATCGATTGGCCCACTGGAGTCGGGCCGGTGGCCCGGGTGGTGGAGTTGGTTCACCCTTCGCTGTGACGGAGCCGGCTGAGGGGGTCAGCGAGAGGCCCGGCCAACAGATCGTCTACTGCCATGGGATGGGCCATCAGGTAGCCCTGGACCCAGGGCACCCCCAGCTCTCGCAGGACATCTACCTGGGCTTGTTCCTCGACCCCTTCGGCCACGATCGACAACCCGAGGCGCCGGCCCAGCTCGATGATGATCTCGGCGATCACCCTGGTGTCGGTGTTGGTCATCAGCGCCCGGGTGTAGCTGATGTCCAGCTTGAGGCCGTCGATCGGGTAGCGCCGGAGGTAGGCGATCGACGAGTAACCGGTGCCGAAGTCGTCCAGGACCAGCGACACCCCGGCATCTCGCAGGGTTCGCAACGTCTGGTCGACCTCATCGAGGGTGTCGATTAGCACCGATTCGGTCAGTTCGAGCACCAGCCGATCTGCTGACAGGTGGCGGTCGGCGAGGGCCTGCAAGGTGCGCTGGGCGAATGACGGCTCGAGCAGTTCGCGTCCTGACACGTTGACCGAGACGACCGTTGCCGGGGCGGTGGGCTCTGAACCGGCGGGAAGGTTGGTACGCCAGTGGTCGTCTATTCGAACCAGGTTGTCGAGCGAACGGTGGAGGATCCGCGACCCGAGCGGGATGATCAATCCCGACTCTTCGGCGGTGGGCACGAACTCTGCGGGCGAGACCAGGTCCCAGCGGGCCAACGCCTCGAACCCACCGATGTGGCCGTCCTCGATGGAAACCACCGGTTGGAAGTAGGCCTGGATCTCGTCGTTGGTGATGGCCTGTTGGAGGGCAGTCTCGAGTACGAAGCGGCGGGTGACCGCTTCTCGCTGGTCGTGGTCGAAGCGGGCGATGCGGCCTCGGCCTCGCCGTTTGGCGGCGTACATGGCGGTGTCGGCGTTCTTGATGAGCTCCTCGGGGTCGAGGTCGTCGATTGGGGTCCAAGCCACGCCGACGCTGGCTGAGAGCCTGGTGGGTACGTCGGGGACCCGCACGTCCTCGATAGCGTGGAGCAGCTTGGTGGCCAGGTCGGTGGCGTGGTCGATGCTGCCGACGTCGCTGTGGACGACCACGAACTCGTCACCACCGAACCGGGTGACCGTGCCGGACCCGGCAATTTCGACCAACGCGTCGGCCACCGCTACAAGGAGCTTGTCTCCGGCCCCGTGGCCCAGCCCGTCGTTGACGACCTTCAGGTGGTCGAGGTCTATGAAGCAAAGTGCGACGTCGTTGGCCGAAATTGCGCTCAGCATCTCGTTGAGTGACAGCCGGTTGGGCAGCGAGGTGAGCGGGTCCACGTGGGCCAGCTCGTCGAGTTGGCGCGCGTGGCGACGTTCAGCGGTGACGTCGCGCAGGATCACCCCGAAGTACCGGGCCTCGGCACCATCGAGCACCGGGGTGACGGTGGCGGCGAGGGTGTGAACCTGGCCGTCCCTGAACTCCAGATCCAGGTCTCCGCTCCAACGTTCCATGCGGTCGAACAGCGGGCGGATGGTGCTGTCCACCAGGTGGGCGACGGTGGGGGCCATCAGGTCGCCAATCGGGACGCCGGTACGAAGGTCGGTGAGGCGAGCCTCAGCGGCATGGTTCCAGTAGACGAGGCCCGCGTCGGGGTGACCGATGAGCACCATGTCGTCGACGTCGTCTAGAACCCGGACCAGACGCTCGTGGGCACGGCTGCTGGCCACACCCAACTGTTCGACCTTGACCTGGGCGTCGATGTCGAGCAGCTCGGTCACCACCGCTCTGATCCCCGGATCGGCCAGGGCGTTCCAGTTGACGAACTCGAACCAGCGCCAGCTCCCGTCGTCCTGGCACAGACGGACCCGCCCCGGATGGGGGAGCTCGGGGGTGGACAGCACCGCCACCCAGTCGGCCAGGCAGCCATCGATGTCAGCGGGATGGATGAGGTCGGTGGCCAGGGTCCCGATGAGGTCGTCGCCGTGACGGCCGAGGGCTCCCGCAACGTCGCCGGCGCAGTCGATGATCGCTCCGAAGCGGTCCAGGTGAAGGCGGAACGCCACCATCGACGTCCGGTGGTCTGTAGGAGGCAGCGGCGTCGGCTCCAGGGTGGCCACCATCACCTCGAAGCTCGGTACCCCGACCAGGTCGTACATATGGACCATCAGGAACTGGGCATCGACCACCCGGCCATCGATGGTTTGCATGGGGCCGGCCGACTTCACGTGGGCGGTGCCGGTGCGGTCTGGCCTTACCGTTGCGTCCAGCCAAGCCTGGTGCAAGGCGGCGTTACCGCTTGGGTCGATCACCATGTGAGTTAGCGCGTCGAGGGGGAGCAGCGCGACATCCTCGGCCAACAGGCCGACCAAAGCAGGAGGCAGCGTCGTCGGGTTGCCCATGGCGTGCATGCATCGAACCACGGCGTCTGGCGCCAACGACGCCAGCTCGGTGAGGGCGCGGGTTGGGTCCCGGTCGGAGTCGTGGCGCAGAGGACCCTCAGTGCCGTTCCGGTCCGGTACCTGATCCACTGGTCCTCCCCTCGGCATCGGCGGGCAAACCCTGTTCACCACACTACGTGGCGCGCCGGGGTTGTGGGGCCGGACCCGTCTACGATGGGTTCACCGTGGTCGTGGTCCGTCGCTTCTTCCGTTTCGTGTTCGTGATGACCGCCCTGGTGGGGGTCATGGCTGGGTCCTTGGTGTTGATCGGCCCGCACCTGGTCACCATCGTCAGCGCTCACCGTTCCGATCACGAACGCATCAACCTCAAGCCGCTCGCCGAGAGGTCGTTGATCTTCGATTCCTACGGGAACCTCCAGGGCACCATGACCAACAGCAGCGACCCGCAGAACCGCTCGCAGGTTCCGATCGGCGACATCCCCGAGACGGTGAAGTGGTCGGTCATCGCCCAGGAGGACGCCCAGTTCTACGAGCACTCCGGGGTGAACGTCAGGGCCATCGTGCGGGCCGTGGACGCCAACCTGGAGAGCGGTGGCGTCAGCCAGGGCGGGTCAACCATCACCCAGCAGGTGGTCAAGAACTCGCTGGTGGGAGACGAGGAGAGCCTGAGCCGCAAGCTGCGTGAGGCGTTCTTGGCGGTGGAGCTCGAGAAGCAGATGTCCAAGGACGAGATCCTCGAGCGCTACCTCAACAGCGTGTACTTCGGTGGTGGGGCCTACGGCGTACAAGCTGCAGCCGAGTACTACTTCCGCAAGGACGTGGCCGAGTTGAACTGGGCTGAAGGTGCCCTTCTGGCGGCCATGATCCGCGCCCCCAGCGAATACGACCCGTTCAAGAACCCGGAGCTGGCCCGGCGTCAGCGCAGCTTGGTTTTCGGCCGGCTGGTGGCCACCGGCCGCTTGACCGAGGAAGAGGTGGCCTTCTCGGAGGGCATTCCGCTCCCCGACGACCCCAACCCGCCGATCCCTCCCTACGACTACTTCGTGGAGGAGGTCAAACAGCAGCTCCTCCACGACCCTCGCTTTGGTCTCGGTTCCACCCCCGCGGCTCGTAACCGGGCCGTGTACGAGGGCGGGATCCGAGTGTTCACCACCTATGACCCGGTGATGCAGGCCCAGGCTGTCCAAGCCCGGGCCGAAACGTTGCCCAAGAGCGAAGACGGCGCCACCTTCGAGGTCAAGAACCCTCGCACCGGCCAGACGACCTTCGGTACCCAGGCCATCGCGTCGGTGGAGCCGTCCAGTGGAGCGGTCAGGGTGCTGGTGGGCGGGCCCGGGTTCGAGAGATGGCAGTACAACCTGGCCACCAAGTCACCGGGTCGTCAGGCCGGGTCGACCATGAAGACCTTCACGATGGCGACCTTGTTCGAAGGTGATGGTGCCGATGGTGTCGAGCACGTCCCCAACGACACGGTCAGCGGTGGGCGGTGCACGTTCAAGTTCCCGGGGGAGTCCAAGCCCTACAGCCTCAGCGGCAACACCGGCTACACCACGATCACCAAGATCACCCAGGTGTCCTCGAACTGCGGCTACATGCGCCTATCTCAGGTGGCTGGCGTGGAGAACGTTGCCCTCATGGCGTCTCGCCTCGGCATCACGAGCGAGCTCTACCTGACCGATGACGAAGGGCGTCCCACCGCTCCGCCGTGGAACCTGACGCTGGGCACCATGGAGGTCACCCCGCTGGACATGGCCGCGGCCTACGCGGTGTTCGCCAACGATGGTCTGCGTAACGAGCCGTACATGGTGGAACGGATCGAGGATCGCAACGGCCGGGTGATCTACCAGCACCGGTCTGATCCCGAACGGGTGGTGTCCCAGCAGACGGCCCGGCTCGTCACCCAGGTACTGGCCGCCAACGTCACCGGTGGCACCGGTCGAAATGCACGGATCTCGGGCGGTCAGCCTGCCGCCGGCAAGACCGGTACCACCAACGACGCCACCGACGTCTGGTTCGTGGGATACACCCCCCAGCTCGCCACCGCGGTGTGGATGGGAGCCCCCGAAGGGGCGATCAGCTTGGCCAACGCCGGGTTGGGTGGCGCCACCGGTGGGCGGTACCCGGCCAAGACGTGGGGCGTCTACTACTCGTTGCTCATGGCCGACCAGGCGACCGTCGACTTCCGGGAGCCGGAATCGGCCCGTCGAGGCAAGTCGGTGGGCAAAGTGCCCTACGAGGCGGGGGGTAGCTCACAGCCCCGCTCGTCGTCGCGTCCCCGTGGCGGCACCACCGGAACCACCACTCCTGGTGGAACGGTTACGACCACGCCTGGCGGAACCACCAGCCCGCCGGCCACGTCGCCACCGGCCACCACCGCACCCTCGCCCGGAGGCTGAGTTGACCAAAGCGTTCGATGTGCTGCTCGACATCCAAGCCCACGACACCAGGCTCGACCAGTTGCGACACCAGCTCGCCGGCCTACCAGAGCGTGGTGCCAGGGACGCGGCTGCGGCGGCGGTGGCCGAGGTCGAATCGGCCACGGCCAAAGCCGAGTCGGCTCGGGCCGACCTGGCCCGCCAACAGAAGCGACTCGACGACGAGATCGAGACGATCGGGGCCAAGCGAGCCCACGAGGAGGCCACCCTCTATGGCGGAACCGTCACCAACGCCCGGGCGCTCCAGGACCTCCAAGAGGAGATAGAGGCGCTCAAGCGTCGTATCACTGCCCTCGAGGACCAAGACCTCGAGATCATGGAGCTGATCGAACCGCTCGACACGACGCTGAGCCAACTGGCCTCTGATCGGGCCGAACGCGTGGCCACATTGGAACTGTCCGAGGCGACGCTGACCGCGGCCGAGGCCGAACTGGCGGTGGCCGTCGATGCTGAGCAGGCCCTGAGGGACGCCTTGGTCTCGGCGGTAGACGGGGTGATCCTGGCCGAGTACGAGACCCTGCGCGGGGCCCTGGGGGGTGTGGGGGTGGCCCGCCTGGTGGGGTCGCAGTGCGGGGGCTGTCACCTGGCTCTCTCCGCTGTAGAGGTGGCCCGGGTGCGCAAGCTGGCCGATGGTGAGATCACCCACTGTGAGGAGTGCGGGCGACTCCTCGTGCCCTGAGCCTCGGTTCGGAGCGGTTCGTGTTCATCTGGTTCGCCGTGGTGTCGGTGGTGTTGGTCGCCTTCGTGTTCAGGAGTCCAGCCATCGACTACCGCACGGTGATCCTGGGATCGGTGCTACCCGTCCTGGAAGCGGTGGCCGGCGGACCTCGTGTGCTGCACTCACTGGTCGGGGCCGTCGCCCTGTTGGGGATCGTCATGGTGGCGACGGTGGGGTCTAGGTTGGTTCGGCGGCGCCTCTTGGGTATCCCGATCGGGGTCATGTGCCACTTGGTGCTCGATGGCTCCTTCACCCAGACCGAGGTTTTTTGGTGGCCGGTCCGGGGTTTGGAGTTCGCGTCGGGTCAGATTCCCGAGCTGGAGCACCTGGGGTTGGCGCTGATCCTCGAAGTGGTGGGGGTGGCGGTGGGGGTATGGGCGTGGAACCTCTTCGGCCTCCATGATCGAGGTGCCCGAGATCGGTTCTGGTCCGACGGTCGGCTGCGCTTGCCCGACGGGCCTGACCCACGCTGACCGGCCCTCACCAACCGTTGCCTCGCAGATCGCCGGGGTGACGCGGGGGAGCCCTGGTGGGTGGCGCGGTAGGGTCTGGCCGACGGTGAGTCCTCCGGGTGACCGCGGTCCGTTGTGCCTCGGTGCAGCGGGCTGAGGAAGGTCGGGGCTCCACAGGACAACGGTGCTGGCGAGAGCCAGGCGGGGGCGACCTCGCGGACCGGGCAACAGAAAGCAGACCGCCGATGGCCGGGTTCGCCCGGCACAGGTAAGGGTGAAACGGTGCGGTAAGAGCGCACCAGCGGCCGGGGCGACCCGGCCGGCTCGGCAACCCCCACCGGGAGCAAGGCCAAACAGAGGGCAGAGCGGACCGTTCGCCCCTCCTCGGAGGGACCCTCAGGTGGGCCGCACAGATGGATGGTCACCGAACCGGAACCCCGTAAGGGGCCGGGGAACAGAACCCCGCCTACAGGGGGGCTCACCGTCGATACCAAAGCGACCCGCTCGGCCGGGATCTGTCCCGGGAGCGGCTCAGCGCGGGCGGTGCCTGGCGGGGCTGGTCGTTTCGGCGCCAGGGCGCGTGTGGTTCAGGCGCCGGCTTCGGTGGTGGTGGTCTCGCCCTCTGCCCCGGCCTCGCCCTCACCTTCACCTTCGGCCGGCTCTTCCTCGGCGGCGGTGCTGAGGTAAGCAGCCGTGGAGATCAGGTCCGACATGGGGAACAGGGCGGCGGTCGGGGTGGACCCGGTGCCGCCGTTGCCCCACAGCGTGGCCCGCCTCGCGGCGGCGCCAGCGTGCTCGGCGAAGGTCTGACGCCAGCTCGACTCGAGCATCGATCCGACCGCGGCGATGTAGGTGGCGGCGATGGAGCTCTCGACGGTGGACATGAGGTCGGCGACAGCAGCCTCTGAGGTGAGGAACGACCGCATCGGGTCGATCAGGTTGGTGAGCAGGTACTCGTTGGGCTCGCCCACACCAGCGTGCTCGGCCACGTCGGCACCGAAGACGTCGGCCGCCGCGGTGTGATCCGTTTGGAAACGAGCGGCGGCCTCCACCAGCTCAGGCGTTGCGAGCTCGCCGGAGTGACGGCGGTAGACCTCAACGGCCAACATCTCGAGCGAGTTGGCGGTGGCCAGGGTGTCCAGGTCGGCTTGGAGCTGAGCCTGGGTGGGAGCCTTGGTGGGCACCGTGGGCGGGACCAGCGTGGTGGATGGGGGAGCACCGGAGATGCCGGCCTTGGGGCCGTCGCTGGAACATGCGGCCAGCAAAGCGGTGGCGGCCAAGCCGGTGGTCCCGGCGGCCAACACACCCCGGCGGGTCGGGGTGGGATCGGACTGACGCGGAGTGGTGGTTTCCATTTGTCTCGTTCCTCGTGGTGGCGGCGTCAGTTGCCCGAGTCGGTGGACTCGGTGGTGCTGGTCGTGGACTCTTCGTCGGCCTCGGTGGTGGTGGTGAGATCGCCTTCGCCTTCACCTTCACTCTCGGAGGACTCGGCCTCGGTGGTGGTGCTTTCTTCGCCACCGAAGGGGGTGGCGGGAGTGCCACCGGCCACCAACGCTCCTTCGATCGATGCCACCGCTGGGGTCAGGTCCTCGATGGAGACGCCGGCGGCCCGGGACAGGGCCACTGCCTGCTGTTGTTCGGTGGCACTGACCTGGATGACGGTCTTAGCCGTCACCTCGTCTTCGAGATCGCCGATCACGGCCAGGTGGGTGGCGGCCAGGCCAGCCTCCAGTTCACCCAGACGGCCCAAGATGGCGTTCTGGTCAGAACCGAGCTGTGGGCTGTACTGGGCGGTGATGCCGGGGTCGGCGGTGGGAGCCACCTCGGCTTCTTGGATCATGCTCACCAGCAGGGTCGCGACCTCCTGGTGATGGCGGAGGAACTGGGAGAGGTGATCGAGCCACTCGTCGCTCAGTTCGGTGCGCCCGTTGGTGATCGCCGACAGGTAGGCCTGGGTGGCGGCCAGCTCGAGGGGGGCTACCAGGGTGGCGAAGTCAGAGGCGCTGAGCTTGGCCTTGATGGCGGTGGGGCCTTCGCCGCCTTCTTGGGCCAGGGCGGGCAGAACCCCGAGCCCTCCGTTCAGACCGATGGCGCCGACCGAGGCGGCCACGGCGCCTCCGGCGGCGGTGCGGGCCAGGAAGGCCCGGCGGCTGGAGCCGGTGGCGGCGGTCTCGGTGTGGTGGATCGGCACGCGGAATCCTCCTGGGATCATGGGTCCGGTTGTGAAGTGTGCTCAACCGAGTGGGGTCGAGTCCAAGCGAGAGGGGTCATGGGCGCGGATCGGGGTGGGCGTGACCATCCGGGACGGTGCTGATCGAGTCCCAGGACCCGATCGGCAAGGTCACGTCTCGTCCTTGTCAGAACTGGTTGAAGCCTTGCTGGGCAAGCGCTGAACGATGGGGTGTGCTGGGTGGGCTCGCCCTTCGGTTGGCCTCCTCAAAACGAGATGGCCGAGAGTTCGGGGAACCAGCGTTCGGCCCGCTTCAGGGTGTCGGCCCACCGGTCGCGGTCCACGGTGGCGTTTGGTTCGACGACGGTGCGGGGCTGCCAGGTGCTGGCGATCTCGGAGTCGTCCTTCCAGGCTCCGAGGGCCAGCCCGGCGGCGTAGGCGGCCCCGAGGGTGGTGGACTCCTTCTCGGGCGACACCTCGATGGGCCGGGAGGTGGCGTTGGCCAGGGCCTGGACGAAGGTGGGGTTGTCAGACATCCCTCCGTCGATACGCAGGACCGGGATCGTCAAGCTGCTGTCGGCTTCGGCCGCTTCCACCAGGTCGGCGGCCCGGTTGGCCACCCCTTCGAGCACGGCTCGAACGATCTGGGGCCGTCCGCTGCCTCGGGTGATACCCAACAACGCACCGCGTGCCCCGTAGTCCCAGGTCGGGGTGCCCAAGCCCAAAAGGGCGGGAACGTAGGCCACGCCTTCGCTGTCGGCGCATTGCGATGCGACCTGATGGGATTCGGCGGCGTCGGTGATGATGCCCAGGTCGTCTCGCAGCCACTCCACGTTGGTGCCTGCGGCCAGCATCACCGCTTCGAGCCCCCAGCGACGCTGGCCTTGTGCGCCTCGGGTGACGATCGGGAACGTGCCGCCGGCGCCCTGGGTGGCGAAACTGGGACGGTCGGCGAGGCAGAGGTCGAGCATGCCGCCGGTTCCGAAGGTGATCTTGGCGTTGCCGGGCTCTACACAGCCCTGTCCGAGCAACGACGCCTGCTGGTCGCCGAGGATGCCGGCGATGGGTGGGTTGCCGGGCAGTGCAGTGGCCGAGCCCACGACGCCGATCGAGTCGACCACCGCGGGCAGGGCGCCAACCCCGATGCGCAAGGCCTGGAGGACCTGGTCGTTCCATTGTTCCTGGTCGTCGGTACGCAACCCGGTGAGGGCCACGTTGGTGGCATCGGTGACGTGGACCTGTCCCTGGGTGAGTGTCCAGATGACCCACGAGTCGACGGTGCCGATGCAAAGGTCCCGGCTGCGGTCGGGATCAGCCTGGTCGAGGAGGTGCGATGCCTTGGTGGCGCTCAGGTTGGGGGCGAGCCGGATGCCCTGACCGGCCAGGGTCAGGCAGTCGATGACGGTGCGCAGGTCTTGCCAGCCGATCCCCGGACCGACCGGTTCGCCGGTGTGACGATCCCAGACGATGGTTGACGCCCGTTGGTTGGTGACGCCGACACCGTCCACGGCGCCCACCTCGGCGACCACTTCTAGACCTAGTTCGACGACGGCGGTGGCCATGGCCCTGGCGTCGAATTCGACGAGGCCCGGCGCTGGGCTGATGGGGAGGAGAACCCGATGGCGGCTGTCGATCACGCCGCGGCCCGGTTGCACCACCGCGGCCCGGATGCCGCTGGTGCCGACGTCGATGACGAGCATCTTCACGATGAACCTCCGGGGGTGGGAGTGGATCCTTGGGGGTGACGGGGCTCGGCCCGTCTACCGACACCGGCTCCGCCGGTGGACAAGGCGATGGCCATGACCCCCAACACGATGATGGACCCCACGCTCACCGGGGTACCGCGGTCGAGTCGGCCGATCACACCTATCACCTCCACCAGGGCGAACGTGGTGATGCCGGCCAGCACCCCGTGCAACGGTCGGCGGATGGTGGCTTCACGGCTGGCCACGAACCCGGCGATCCAGAAGGCGGCCAGCAGCGCCACCAGGGTGGCGTTGAGGGCCGCTTTGGGCTTGGGGTCCTGGTCGGCGAGGAATCCGTTGATGACCGCGGCCGGTGCACCCACCAACAGGGCGAACGCCGCCCCTCGGCCGACGACGATCCGGTTGATGGCCCCGCCCGATGGTTCCTCGGTGGAGGTCACGGAGCGGGCCATCCCGGCCCGCCGAAGGCGTCGGGAAGGCCGAGCTTGCCCGGGTTGCACACCCCGTTGGGGTCGAGGGTGGCCTTGATGGCAGCCAGGACCCCGAACCCTCCCTTGAGAGCCTCGGGCATGAAGCGGGCCCGGTTCATGCCTACGCCGTGGTGATGGCTGAGGCTGCCGCCGTTGGCCAGAACGGTCCTGGTGCCGGCATCCCACACCGCGGTGTAGTACGCGTCCCGTTCGTCTGGCGCGACCATGCCGCCGAAGGTGAAGTAGAGGCACGCCCCGGTCGGGTAGGAGTGGGATTGGTGGGCCGAGACCAGCACTGATCCCGGCACGGCGCTCATCGCCGCGATGGTCTCGGTGTAGATCGCCCTCAACGCCGACCACGGTGCCGAGATCTCCAAGGTGTCGACCACGAAGCCCTTGGATATGTAGGACTCGAGGGCGGCCACGTCGTTGCGGTGCCCGAACCACTTGTCCACCAGGTCGTCTCCCAGCCGTGTGGATCCGGTGGCCTCGCATTCCTGAGCGGCCACAGCCATGGTGGCGTCGACGAGGACCTGGTCTCCTTCGTCGTAGGCGAGCAGCACGTTGACCGAACGGTCCACGCCGAAGTTCCGTTCGGACTCGATCCCGTCGTAGAGCCGCAGCACCGCTGGGGCCGCGCCTCGCCGAACCATGCGTCGCATGGTCTCCAGGCCGTCGGCGAACGAGGCGAATCCCCATGCCGACCGGCCCTGGCCGGTAGGGGTGGGCCAGGCCTGGAGCCAGGCCCGGGTGACCACACCCAAGGTGCCCTCGGCCCCCACGAAGAGGCGGGTGAGGTCGGGGCCGACCGCTTCTCGGGGTTGGCCCCCGGTGCGGATGGTGCGCCCATCGGCCAGCACCACCTCGAGTCCCACCACGATGTCTTCGATCTTGCCGTAGCGGTTGGAAAGCTGGCCTGCGCCTCGACACGCCACCCATCCGCCCACCGTCGACAGTGACATCGACTGGGGCCAGTGGCCCACGGTCAGGCCGTGCCGGTCGGCCAGCTCGGCCTCCATTGCATCACCGAACGTTCCGGCCATCACCTCCACCACACCGGACTCGGAGTCGACGGCAACGATGCCGGACAGGGCGGTCAGATCCAGGAGCACACCACCGTGGACGGGAACCGTGCCGCCCACCACGCTGGAGCGGCCTGCGGCGGGCGTGACCGGGATACGGGTCTGATGGCACAGGCGCATCACCGCTGCCACCTCGGAGGTGGAGGTGGGTCGTGCCACCGCTCCGGCCACCTGGCCGACTTGGCCCTGGGTGGCCCAGATCATGGCCAGGGGCCACCAGTCCCGGCTGGCTTCGGCCCGGTCGGTGGCGTCGAGGCTCACATCGGGGCAGACCTCGGCGAGCTGTTCGAGGAAGGCGTCGTCCAACAGCACGATCGGCGCCTTGAGTCGACCGGTGGTCGAGCCCGGTTCGCCCGAGAGCGCGATTGGAGGGGTGGGTGATCCGGGTGCGGGCTGAAGCGTCATCGGTGCCGCAGCCTATGCACCCGCCGAGTTCTCGGGGCGGGGACTTGGGGCGTCGTGGCCGTCCGCGGTGAGTGCCAAGCGCGCAACGAGATCCAACGGCGTGGACGGCAGTTGGGCGGTGTCTCGTTCGGCATCGACGGAGCGCTGGTATTCGGCGGCTTGACCTGCGGCCTGGGCCTCGGACAGTCCGAGCACAGGAGCGATCAGGCGGGCGACATCGACTGCGGCTGCCGCAGAGGCGTCGCGGGCCAGCAGCCGAGCCCGGGTGCGTCGGGTGAGGATGTCGTCGACGGAGCGGGCCATCTCGTGGCGGGCGGCGTACACGGCTTCGGCCCGCAGGTACGGGAGGCCGGCCACCAGTGGCTCGCGAAGGCTGGGATCGGACTCGGCCAGGGCCAGCACCGTGCGAGCTTCTCCGCCGAAGCGGTTGGCGAGATGGCTGGTGGTGGGATCGCTGAGCCGATCCAGGGCGTCGTATCCGTCGGCACCGCGCAGCCGAAGCTTGCGGGTACGGCTGTGGCGGGCCACGCCTTGGGCGATCGTCGAGCATCTCGACCACCTCGTCGACGGTATCGGCGGCCATCTCTCGGTAGGTGGTGAGCTTCCCTCCGGTAATGGTGACCACGCCCGACGCAGTGGGCGAGACCCGGTGGCGTCGGGACAGATCCGCGGTTCGTCCCGATCCGCCGGTCTTGACCAGCGGTCGCAGCCCGGCCCAGGTGCCGACGACATCTTGGTCGGTGACGCCGGTGAAGCGGATGGCCCGCAGCAAGTAGTCGACGTCGTCTCGGGTGACGGGCGGATCGTCCAGGCTGCCGTCGTAGTCGGTGTCGGTGGTGCCGATGTAGGTGAGGTCACCCCACGGCACCACGAACACGGCCCGTTTGTCCTTGGGGACGGGGATCACGGCGGCGATCTCGTTGCGGACCTTGCTCCACGGCACCGTGATGTGGATGCCCTTGGCAGGACGGATCGATTGTGGGTCTCCGCCCTCGTCGAGGGCACGCACCTCGTCGGACCAGACGCCGGCGGCGTTCACGACCACCTGACAACGGACCTCGATCTCGTCGTCCCCGGCCCGCACGCGCGCTCCCCGGATCTTTCCGTCAGGGGTCTTGTCCAACCCGACCAGGGCGGCACCGTTGACGGCGACGGCGCCGTGGTCGATGGCGGCGGTACGAGCCAGGGTGAGGGTGAGTCGGGCATCGTCGACGGTGGCGTCGTAGTACAGGTAGGACGCGGCCAGCTTGTCGGCGGGCAGGGTCGGCATGTGAGCCAGGGCCTCGGCCGCAGAGATGCGTTCGTGGAGCTTGCCGATCCGGGCCCCTCCGGTCAGGTCGTACATCCACATCGATGCACCGAGCGCCCGCGACACCTTGCGGGGAATGACGCTGCCGGCCCCGGTGAGGATTGGGAGCAGGAAGGGCAGGATCTTCACTAGGTGGGGTGCGTTGTGGAGCAGCCGTTGACGTTCGTGGAGGGCCTGGTAGACGAGGGCGATCTCACCCTGTTGGAGGTAACGCAAACCGCCGTGGGCCAGTTTCGATGACTTCGATGACGTTCCGGATGCGAAGTCATCTCGTTCCACCAAGGCGGTACGAAGACCGCGGGACGCGGCGTCTAGAGCCACGCCCGCTCCGGTTACCCCACCGCCGACCACCAGCACATCGAAGGGGTCGTCGGCCAGACGGCGCAGTGCGTCGACTCGGTCGAACCAGCCGCCGCTCACGAGTGGTGGCCCGGGGTTGCCAGCCGGGACGAGTGGGCCAGATCGGGTTTGGTGCTACAGCGCAGGGCCATGGACCGATCCTAGGTAGCCCGGTCCGCTGTCGGCACGGTGCGGCGTGGATCGGGACCGAACTAGCCCGGCGCCGGTGGTGAGGGCCCCGGTGGGGGAGAAACGTTGCGGGAATGTGAACCGTGCCGCCTGATGTGGACATTGGCACACCCGCGAGGCCATACTCAGCCCTCGCCCCCGACCTGGGCCTTCCTCCCAGGCTCGCCGGCCCCCAACCGTCGCCCACCGGGGCGGCTGCCGTCCCAGAACCCGAGGGAGCAACCCTCCACCAGATGAACACCTCTTGGCGAGACAAGGCCGCATGTCATGGCCTGGACCCGCAGACCTTCTACCCCGAGACCGATGAGGAAGCGGAGGAGGCCAAAGCGGTGTGTGGCGTGTGTCCGGTGCAGACGTTGTGCTTGGAGTACGCGTTGGTCCGGCGGGAGAAGGAAGGCGTCTGGGGCGGTTGCACCGAGCGGGAGCGCCGCCGGATCATCCGTCAGCGTCGGCGCACGGCCTGATATTCACTACCCGCAACCTTTGGTGGTCGTAGGCTCCGCTCGTGTTCCAAGTGCGACGGATCGGTGCACATGAAGGCGCGGTACTGCGAGACCTGAGGCTGGCCGCCCTGGCCGATGCTCCCGGTGACGCCACCACCACTCTGGCTCGGGCCCGCGCCCACGACTGCCACCACTGGGAGGAGGCGGCAGCCGCCAACGCTTCTGGGCCGCTTCACGCCACCTTCGTGGCCAGCGAAGCCGTTGGTGACCCCGAACAGGGACCGAGCGAAGGTGCGGGCATGGTCGGCGCCTACGCCAACAAGGACGGGACGGTGAACATCATCGGCCTGTGGTCCGCTCCTGGGCACCGAGACCAGGGGGTGGCCGAGGCCCTCCTCGACGCGGTTGCGGTCTGGGCCGGCAGCGAAGCGGGGGCCCGGCGCCTACGGCTGTGGGTGGTGGAACGCAACGGTCACGCCCGGGCCTTCTATGAGGGGCAGGGCTTCCGGGCGACGGGCTCGGAGATTCCCTACCAGCCCGAACCTCGTATCAGGCAGTTGGAGATGGTGCGCGACCTACCCGGCCGCTGAGCCTGTGATGACGGGCCGGTGAGGCCCGGAGGCCTGGCCGCGGGCTGAACCGGACGGTTGAAGTCGGTACTACGGTCAGCGGCCATGGATTTCGCCCTCACCGACGAACTGGCCGCCCTACAAGAAGCCTGCCGCCGCATCGCCCAGGACAAGGTCAAGGTCCGGGCCCGGGAGATCGACGAGACCGGCGAGTACCCCCAGGACCTGTTCGAGGTGTTCCGTGACGCCGGTCTGCTCGGGTTGTGCATCCCCGAGGACCTCGGCGGCGGGGGAGCGGGGATCTTGGGTCTGACCATCGCCATCGAGGAGGTGGCGAAGTACTCCAACACCGCGGCCCTGATGTTGCTCCTCACTCGCCTGCCCACCGGGCCGGTGATGATCGCCGGGTCCCGGGATCAGAACGAGCGCTACATCGCACCGATCGCCGACGGCTCCAAGCGGGCCGCCTTCTGCCTGAGCGAACCCCAGGCCGGCAGCGACGTGATGGGGATGCGGACCAAGGCGGTCCGTGACGGAGACGAGTGGGTGCTCAACGGCACCAAGTGCTGGATCTCCGGTGTGGCCCAAGCCGACTGGTACACGGTGTTCGCCAAGACGTCCGACGACGTCACCGAACGCAACCACAACTCGATCTCGGCCTTCATCGTCGAGCGGGGCTGGGACGGCGTCGAAGTCGGCTCGCTGGACCGCAAGATGGGCGTTCGCGGCGTCGACACCGGGGAGCTGTTGCTCCACGACGTGAGGGTCCCGGCCGCCAACGTGATCGGTGAGATCGGCGGGTTCCAGCTCGCCATGCAGGGCCTCAACTCGATGCGCCCCATCGTGGCCGCCCGAGGCATCGGACTGGCCGAGGGAGCGCTCATGTACGCCACCGAGTACGTCAAGGAGCGGGCCGCCTTCCGCAAGACCATCGCCGACATGCAGGGCATCCAGTGGGAGATCGCCAAGGTCGCCACCGAGATCGAGGCGGCCCGGCTGCTCACCTATCGGGCAGCGTGGATGGCCGACCGGGGTGAGTACACCAAGGAACACGTCCCGATGCTGTCGATGTCGAAGTACTACGCCACCGAGGTGGCGGTGAAGGCGTCGAACATCGCCCTTCAGATGCTGGGAGCGGCCGGCTACATGAAGGACCACATGACCGAGCTGTACTACCGCGACGCCAAGCAGCTCACCATCGTGGAGGGCACCAGCCAGGTCCAGCTAGGCCTCATCGCCCGCGGTGTGCTGGCCCACGACCTCTGGTGGGACTGACCCCGCCCCAGCCGGTCGGTTGCCGGGTTCGTTCAGGCCGGTAGCTGAATGACTCGGGCTTCAGCGCTCGATCTCAACGGACCGTGAGAAATACGCGACTCGACATCACCGACGCGACAAGGATCTCCCCCATGCAAATCGCAATCGGGCTCTATCCCGGGTTCACGGCCCTCGACGCCATCGGCCCATATCAGGTACTGGCCAATGTGCCCGGTGCAGAAGTCCTGCTGTGCGCCCAACGGGCCGGACGGCTGTCCGATGACGCCGGCCTGTTGCACTTAGACATCGAGCACACCTTCGACGAGGTCTCCGCTCCGGACGTACTCCTGGTGCCGGGCGGGTTCGTCACCCGTCGGCTGGTCCGTGACGGCGACGCCATCGTGGATTGGGTTGGGGCCGCCCACGCCACCACGACCTTCACCACTTCGGTGTGCACTGGGGCGCTGGTGCTGGGAGCGGCCGGTGTCCTGGACGGTCTCGACGCCACCACCCACTGGTTCGCATATGAGGAGCTGGCCCGTTTCGGCGCTCGCCCGACCGAACAGCGGGTGGTGCGCCAAGGCAAGGTCTGGACGGCAGCCGGGGTTTCGGCGGGTATCGATCTGGGCCTGGCGATGGCCGCAGAGCTGTGGGGAGAGGATGTGGCCAAAGCGGTGCAGCTCGGCATCGAGTACGACCCCCAACCTCCCTTCGACTCGGGCTCGCCGTCCAAGGCCGACCCCGAGATCCTCGCCCTGGTACGTGCCATCAGCGAGCAGCGAGAGGCCGACGCTTTGGGGTGAGGTCGACAGGCCGCCGGAGAGTCCCCTGGTGGTACCTCTCACCAACCGAGACCGCATGGGTACGGCCCCATTTGGGATCCGTCAGGCGACGGGGGCGTTGTCGGTCTGGTTGGAACGGGGCGTCACGACGCTCATGTTGGGAGCCCATCGTCGTCGTAACCGATGATTGCATCCGAGCTGCGAAGGTCGATGCTCGGACGAGTCCGGCCGCGCCTGACTAGATCCTCGCCGTGCATTGCGGGTGACTCAGGGTGGAGTTGGACCGTCACTCCGGGGGATGGTTGGAGGTCTGGTGTGGTCCAGTTCGGGTCGATGGTGGTCAGGTGGGAGCGGATCTCGGCGGGCGACGCCGCCTGTGGCCCGGTGCCGGCCACCACGGTCAGAGAGCCGCCGTTGCCTCCTGCTCCGTTGACCTTCCAGCCAGATGCGCCCAGGGACCGCGCCGCGTCGATGGCCGCGGTGTGGGCCGGACCCACCAGCCGGGAATGAAGCTCGGCCTGGGTGACGGTTGAGCGGGTCAAGACGTCGGCCCAGCTGTCGAGGTCGCCGGTTTCGAGAGCGGTGGCTGCCTGGGCGGCCAGCGAGCTCAGCTTGCGGGTGGCCTGGCGGACCCGGTGGTGGCCGTCACCGTCACACGACAACAGGGCGTGGATCACCTCGTTGTGGACCTCGGACGAATCGTGGGGGCCGAACACCACGGTCACCAACCGGTCACCCAGTTCGGCGGAGACAGCCTCGGCGATGGTGAGAGGCCGGGCCCTCACCTCCGGGTAGGTGTCCACGACTAGGTGTTGAAAACCGCCGAGTGCCGCCGCCCAGTGATCTTGGACCCCGGCCTGACGCCCGGCAGGGCCAGTCTCGATGCCGTGCGCTCTTCGGGCCAGTTCGGTGACCGGCGATGCCAGTTCTCGGTCGGCATCACCACCTGAGTCATCGGCGGGGGAGTTGAGCAGGCGGTCCAGGGCGGCCAGCACCGCCACCATGACCGAGGCCGAGGTGCCCAACGACGCCCCGGCCGGGACACCAGAGCGGATCGTCACCCTCAGGTCATGGCCGGAGCCGGTCGCCGTCAGAGTCTCGATACGGCCAGCGGTGGCATCGGCCACGCAGTGTTCCAACAGCGGGTGCCGCGGGTTCACCACCGCCGCCGGGTCGAAGCGGTAGTCGGCCCCCAGGTCGGGGGCCACCAGGTGCACGACCGGTGGGCGGTGGTGTACTCCAGGGCCGAGGCGGAACAGGTCTGCGATGACCTCGATCCCGGGCCCGACCGCCACCGAGCACACCTGACCGGGCGAGCCGAACCACGTGTCGGTCCAGCCGCCGACGTCACACACCCGGACCGGAGCCACGGCCCGGATGGACCGAACCACGGTCATGGCGTGGTCGCCCTGGATGCCTTGCGGTCCCGCCACCGGGCCCGGAGGCGTCGGGCCGTTCGAAACACCACCCACGTGACAGCCACGCACACCAGGGCCAGGACCACTGCCACCACGCCGGCCACCACCGGGTAGGCCAAGGCCAACGCCACCATGGCGGCCACGATGCCGTCCTCGCCGAGCGACAACGCCACGTTGCTGACCGGCTCGGGCGACGTGTTGGCCAGGGCCCGCGTCGATGACTTGGCCCCGTGGGCGGTCAGGGCGAACGTGCCGCCCAGCATGGCCACCAACACCTCCGGTGAGCCGGACTCGGCGGCCATCATCCCGGTGAGCATCGCTCCGCCCAGCGGACGCACCACCAGGTGGATGGCGTCCCAGGTGCTGTCCAACCACGGGACCTTGTCCACCACGAACTCGACCGCGAACAGTGTGAACAGCACGGCCAGGACCCACGGCTGCTGAAGCTGGTGGGGAGTCTCAGCCCAATCGAACCGACCAGCCAGCCCGATCAACAGCGCAGTGGCATACAGGTTGAGCCCGCTAGACCACCCACTGGCCAGGATCGTCCCCAGTTCCATCCCCAAAGCATGGCGGATCGGCGGCCCGACCCGGTGTGGTCTCTCTCGGGCACCGGCCCGGCCGGAACCCCGGTGGGGGCACACGATCGGCCGGAACTGCCGTGTCCGTGGGTGACGGGCATCTGCCAAGCTGGGCGGCATGGGTGACCGGGGCGAACAGGTGGATGGCCGACATGGATGAGCAGGTGGCGTTCGACCATGCGGGGGGGTGGTCTGGGGTGTTGGGCACCCTCACCGGGCGAGGTGACCTCACCGCCGACGTTGCTGGCGCGGCCATGGCCGAGATCCTCGAAGGCAATGCCACGCCGGCCCAGATCGCCGGGTTCATAGTGGCGCTGCGCATGAAGGGCGAAACGGTCGAGGAGCTCACCGGGCTGGTGTCGGCCATGATCGATCGGGCCACACCGGTGACCTTGGCCGATCCCGAAGGTGTGATCGACATCGTCGGAACCGGTGGAGACCGGAGCCATTCGATCAACGTGTCGACGTTGGCTGCCCTGACCATTGCCGGTGCCGGGGGCCGGGTCTGCAAGCACGGCAACCGGGCCGCCTCGTCGGCGTGTGGCACCGCTGACGTGTTGGAGGCGTTGGGGGTGGCTTTCGACCTGGGTCCGGCTGGTGTGGCCCACTGCGTGGACAGTGTGGGTATCGGGTTCTGTTTCGCGCCGCGCTTTCACGGCGCCATGCGCCACGCCGGGCCGCCACGCCGGGAGCTGGGTGTACCAACCGTGTTCAACTTCCTCGGGCCGTTGGCCAACCCGGCTCGGGTCCGGCGGCAGGTCACCGGTGTGGCCGACGCCGCCATGGCTGAGCGCATGGTCCAGGTCTTGGCGGCCAAAGGATCCGAGCGAGCCCTGGTCGTGTACGGCCACGATGGCCTCGACGAGCTGACCATCACCACCACGTCGACGGTGTATGAACTGCGCGATGGCGAGATCTGGTCCTATGACGTCGACCCCGCCGATTGGGGGCTCGGTGGGGGAACCCTCGACGATCTGCGGGGCGGAGACGCCGCCACCAACGCGGAGCTCAGCCGCCGGATACTCAGCGGAGAGCGTGGCCCCAAGGCCGACATCGTGATCCTGAACGCTGCCGCTGGGTTGTTGGCGGCAGGGGTGGTCGACGACCTGGGCGCCGGGGTCGAAGCGGCGAGGGTGTCTCTCGACGAGGGTGGTGCCGCGGCCGCGCTGGACTCCCTGGTGCGGGCATCGAACGAGGCCGCAGCCCGAGAAGCCTGACGGGCGAGGCGACCATGGCATCAGCATCGGGGGCCTCGACCGAGCCCGGCCGCCGCGGGCCAACTCACACCGAGCCATTCCGCCCTGAGTCATTCCGCCCTGCGTCATCCCGCTCAGGGCCGCTTCAACCTGAGCCGTCTCAGCCTGGGCCTTCTCAGCCGGCGCCTTCGACGCCCATGGGGGCAGGTGACGAGGCCGAGCGGCGCCGGGCCCTGAACCGGATGAAGGCGTTGGCTACCGGGTTGTTGGTGGCGGCCGCAGTGGTGTTCGTGGTGGCCCGTCGATTCGATTCGGTGGCCGCCGGCTACATCGAGGCCTTTGCCGAGGCGGCCATGGTCGGGGCGTTGGCCGACTGGTTCGCGGTGACGGCTCTGTTCCGCCACCCGCTGGGGTTGCCCATTCCCCACACCGCCATCATCCCTGAGCGCAAAGACGACATAGGCCGAGGCCTGGGAACCTTCGTGCAGGGCAACTTCTTGAGCGGGCCGGTGATCGCCGACAAGATCGCATCGGTGGGGGTGGCGGCCCGCATCGGTGAGTACCTGGCCGATCCGGTCAACGCCGCCAAGATCGGCCACAGTGCCGGGGACGCGGTGGCGGCCGC
Organism: Microthrixaceae bacterium; assembly: GCA_016702505.1. Lineage (NCBI taxonomy): Bacteria > Bacillati > Actinomycetota > Acidimicrobiia > Acidimicrobiales > Microthrixaceae > Microthrixaceae bacterium. The sequence goes on along the minus strand of JADJDU010000030.1, from coordinate 447,663 downwards.
TGTCGACGTGTTGCGTGACGAGGACGTGGCTCCGGTGATCGAGCAGATGGTCACCGACCGGGTGGCCGCGGTGCCCGCGGCCCCGTTGGCAGCGCGGACATTGGAAGCGGCCATGGTGGATGGTCACCATCAGATCGCCATCGATTCCCTGCTCGCCGGGGTGAGCGGATACCTCGACCGCAACGAGACCAGCCTGCGTCAACGTCTCGGTGAGGAATCGCCGTGGTGGGTGCCCGAACCGATCGACGACCGGGTCTTCGCCAAGCTTACCGATGCCATACGTCGGTTCGTGGCCGAGGTGGGCGGGCAGCCCGATCACCAGGTTCGGCTCCACTTCGATGAACGAGCCCGCGATCTGGTGGAACGCCTCCGCACCTCGCCCGAACTCGAGGCCAGAGGGGAGGAGCTGAAGGCTCAGCTCCTGGCCCACCCGTCGGTTCGGGCCTGGACGTCGACGTTGTGGCAGGACCTCAAGTCGGCGATGGTGGACGCGGCCGGAGACCCCAATAGCGAACTGCGGGCCCGCCTCGAGGAGGGGATCGTGCGTCTCGGTCACACCCTCCAACGAGACGGAGAGCTACAAGCCAAGGTCGACTCATGGGTGGAGCGAACCGTGGTGTACCTGCTCGACCAGTACCGAGACGAGGTAGCCGACCTGATCTCGGGCACGGTGCAGCGGTGGGATGCCGATGACGCCAGCCGGCGCATCGAGCTACAGGTAGGACGCGACCTTCAGTTCATCCGGATCAACGGAACGGTGGTAGGTGGCCTGGTCGGCGTGATAATCCACGCCTTCGCCACCGTGTTCTGAACGGTCGACCAAGGTGCTGGCCGCCGCTCGGTGATGACTGCCGGCGCCACCGACCCTTGCCGCGGCCGATCTCGGACAGACGCAGCGGATCTCACTGGGATCAGCATCAAGCCTGCATTTGTGCGGAAACCTGGCTAGCCCACAGATAGTCCTCAAGGTTGCGGTCACTGGGTCGATGTTGTCTAAATGCGTATTGGTCGGGCTCTCTCTCTCTCTCTCTCTCTGGCCTGGTGCTAGGGGTCGGCGGGTTCAAGGGGTGACGGCAACACCGTGAGGTGATGGGTCTCCACCGGTCAGAGCGTGATGGCGGCCATGATGGCCGCTGTCTACACAGCACCCTGAACCGATGGAGAGTCCCAGCATGCCAGCTAACCCACTCACCGCGTCTGATCGTGAGCAAATCCGCGCTGGGATCGAACGCGGTGACTCCGACGCCTGTATCGCCCGCGGGCTGGGACGTCATCGCAGCACGATCGGCCGCGAGATCGCCTGCAACGGTGGCCGAGCCGCGTACACCGCGACCAAAGCGCAGGTCCGAGCTGACAAGGCACGATTGCGACCAAAAGCACCGATGCTGGTCGCTGAACCCGAACTGGCGTGGCAGGTGACCAAACGTCTCGTGGCCGGAGATTCGCCGATGACGATCTCGATCGAGTTGGCCCAAGGCCTCCACGGCTATACCGCCAACATCTCCCACGAAACGATCTACCAGGGCGTCTACGCCCCGAAACGTCACGGCCTGCCCACCAAGGTCTAAGATGTTGCACCGCCGTCGTCCACGACGCCGACACACCGGTCAACGCCATAGCCAGCAACGATCCAGCGTTCTCGGCCAGTTCAACATCATCCACAACCGCCCACCCGCCGCCGAGGCACGGGCAGAGGTCGGTCACCTCGAAGGCGACCAGATCATCGGCGCCCGCAACCAGTCCGCCATCATCACCCTCGTCGACCGCAAACCCCGGTACCTGTGGCTCGCCCGCCACGACACACCCAACTGTGCCTACACCGCCTTGAGCACCCAACACGCCCTCACCGCCACCCTCGAAACGATCCCACCCGAGCTGAGACTGACCCTCACCTGGGATCGCGGCAGCGAGATGGCCAACCACCCCGCCATCGCCCAAGCCACCGGAATCGACATCTACTTCTGCGACCCCCACAAACCATGGCAACGCCCAACCAACGAGAACACCAACGGCCTTATCCGACGCTGGCTCCCCAAAGGCACCGACCTCTCGATCTACACCCAAGCCGACCTCGACCGAATCGCCCACCGCATCAACACCATCCCCCGACGCTCACTCGGCTGGACCACCGCCGCCCACCACTACCATCACGCTGTCGCGATGACCGGTTGAACTCGCCGTCGCCTAGCGATCTGGCGTCTGGTTCTGGTTGGTTTGGTTGCGGGTGGTTTGGCGGTGGTGCCGGATCGTGTGGATGCACTGGAGCCGGTGGGTGGGAGTGGTTCCGCGGTTGGTGCGCCGGCGTTGTGGTGTACTTCGTCGCAGCGGGTGTCTGTGTCTCATCCGGGGACACAGCAGTGGTCGCCGGAGGCTTTTGTGGGGGTGTGGGTGCCGGCGGGTACTCGCATGATGGCCACGGTTGAGGGTCGGGTTCATACCCAGTTCGGGTACAGCCGGAATCACGGTGAGTATGAGGCGCGGTTCCAGGCTTACGATCCTTCTAGCGGGGATCCGCTGGTGGCCACTGAATCTTCGACGTTGGTGAGCCAGGGCAGTGGGTCTGGGGTTGAGGAGTGGGTCGAGTTTGCGCCGAGAACTGTTTATGCCGGGTTTCAGAATCATGGATCTTCTGGACGGGTGGTGGCGATCAAGTTGCGTAGTCTGCGCGGCCAGGGCCTGGGTTTGGAGTGGTCGGTCACCTTTTCGTTGACGGATGGGAGCGGTGACCCGGTTGGGTCGGTTGGGGCTCCGGCGTGTCCGACGGGTGATTTTGATGATTCGGAGACGGCGGGGTCGAATCCGGCGATGGTTGATCAGTGTGGTACGTCTCGGGGTGTGGCTGACCCAGTGGACACTCGGACTGGGAGTATCAGTTTCCCGTTGCCTGGTATTGGGGTGGATGGTCGGGGCGCGGGTTTGGGGTTTGGGGTTGCCTACAACTCGTCGGCGGCGTGGTCGGATTCTGTGGTGGGTTTTGGGTGGTCGTCGGTGTTGACGATGAAGGTGGCTGCGGCTGGTGCGGATCGGGTGGTCACTCAGGAGGGCGGGTCGACGGTTCGTTTCGGTCCGGATGGTTCGGGTGGCTGGGTGGCGCCGGGCCGGTTCCGGGCATCTTTAGCGGCGGTTCCGGGTGGTGGTTGGGTGTTCACCAGGAATCATTTCGAGGTGTTCCGGTTTGACGCGGCTGGTCGTGTGGTGGGGTTGGGGGATCAGTTCGGCAACGAGACGGTGGTTTCTCGTGATGGCAGCGGCCAGGTCGTGTTCATGGAAGATGAGGCGGAACGCCGGTTGACGTTTAGTTGGAACGCGGGCCGTGTCGAGACTGTGTCTGACGGTGTGCGGTCTGTGTCGCTGGACTATGACCAGTGGGGTGATCTGGTTTCGTTTACCGATGTTGGTGGTGGGGTGTGGTCTTTCGAATATTATTCTGGGCATCGTTTGTGGAAGGTTCGCCGACCGGTTCATCAACCGTCGGGTCCTCAGATTGTGAACACCTTTGATCATCTGGGGCGGGTGGTTTCTCAGGTTGATGAGGCGGGCCAGCGGACCGAGTTGAACTATTTCACTCCGGTTCCCGGGTCGACGACGATTGTGTTCCCGTCGGGTATGCGGCGTATCGACCACTACAACTCCCATGGGGTGCACGAGTCGACCACTCTGGCTCCGGGTACGGCCCTCGAGCAGGTGACCGAGTGGGAACGTGATCCGGTCACCTTCGCGTGCGAAGAGCTGACCAGCCCGGCTGGGGTGGTGGTGTTCGACAACGATGCTCGTGGGAACCGGGAGATGGCCCGTGATGCGTCGGGGCGGGTGACGCGTTGGACCTACAACCTGTTTGATCAGGTGACGTCGGTGTCGGTGGGGGAGACCGCGGCCCCGTTGCCGCCCTCGACTGCGAATGTGGTGACCTCCACGGTCGGCTACAACGCTGATGGGATGCCCGAGACGGTGGTCGACGCGGTGGGCACGCCTGATGAGGCGTCCACGACGTTGGTGTATGACCCGGTGCACCGGGATGATCTGGTGGAGGTGATCGACAGCCGCAACCAGCACTGGGCGTATTCCTATGATCCCGGAACCGGGGATTTGAAGTCGGTGACGGACCCGTTGGGGAACAAGACGTCGATGGGCTATGACCCGATCGGGCGTTTGGAGTGGGTGGTTTCCCCGAAAGGCAACCTGGCTGGTGCTGACCCGCAGATGTGGAAGACGGTGCTGGTGTCTGACGCGTTCGGGCGGGTGATCGAGGAGACCGACCCGCTGGGGAACCGGATGAAGACCGGTTACGACCTGAACGGGAACATGGTTCGGGTGGAGACAGGGTTGTCAGCCACGGTCACCACAGGTGACGTCACCACCTACGGGTATGACGAGGTGGATCGTCTCGAGGTGGTGGATCCACCCGGTCCAGGGGCACGGACCTACGAGTATGACCCTGACGGGCGCCGAACCAGGTTCGCGAACGAACTGAACGGCCAATGGACCTATGACTATGACGGGCTAGGTCGCCTCGAATCGGTGACCGACCCAGTCAACGCGACCACGGGCTACACGTGGAACGATGAGGGCCACCTCGGGTCGGTGACCCAGCCCGGCGGCACCTGTGTTGCACCCCGAACCGATTGCATCACCTACTCCTATGACTTGGCAGGCCGCCCGACCGGTGTCGACTACGCCGATCCGGCCACACCCGATGTGGAGGGGATCGTCTATGACCAGGTTGGCCGCCGCACTCACGCCTCGCGGGGCGGTGATACTGAGATGTGGGTGTGGGATCAGCGTTCCAGGTTGAAGTCCCACACCGACGTGAATGGTCGTTCCACGGGTTATGGCTGGGATGACATGTCGAACCTGACCTCGATCTCCTACCCCGGCCAGTCCACACCGGTGACCAGAGAATTCGATGATGCGGGACGGTTGGAGTCGGTCACGGACTGGACCGGGCGGCTAACCACGTTCGCCTATGACGAGAACAGCAACTGGTCCGAAACGGTGTTCCCGGTGTCCTCACAGAACCGTGACGTCTACAACTTTGACCGGGCTGATCGGATGGTCGGAGTGTCCTGGAACCGCGGTTCCACCGTGCTCGGCTCGCTCGCGTATGGGCCCCGCGACCTGAAGGGCCAGGTCACCACCGTCACCGGGACCGGCGTGGTCGCTGGCCAGAACCAGTCGTGGTCCTATGACGACCGGGACCGCCTCACTTCGACTGGGACGGAGGGGTTCGGGTTTGATGCAGCTACGAACCTGGTCGACGCGGATGGGGTGTTGCAGGTGTTCGACCCCGCCCAACGCCTGTGCTGGACATCGCAAACTGCTGAGGGCGGTGATTGTGGGACCCCACCCGCTGATGCCACCACCTACGGCTATGACGCCCGCGGGAACCGGACCTCGATGACGTTCCCGTCGGGAACGGCCGCAACGTATGGGTTTGATGCCGAGAACCGCATGACTTCGGCGGAGTTGCCGACGACGTGGCAAGACGACACCGCCCGCCAATACGTCCCCGTCCCCGCCACCCGCGTCGCGGACAGCGCGGCGGGCACCGGGACCTGTGACAGCGCGCCGTGTGCCCGCATCGCCGCTGGTGATCCGGTGTCGGTAAAGGTCGCTGGTGTGGGCGGTGTCCCCGCCACGGGGGTGACGGCGGTGGCAGTGTCGATCATCGCGTCAGGCACCACATCGGATGGCTGGTTGGAGGTGAACCCGGCCGGGGACGCCGCCGCCGGAACGCTGCCGCTCAACTCTGGGCAAACGTCGGCTCAGACGGTGACGGCGAAGGTCGCAGCCAACGGCACCATCGTGCTCGCTTCTGATGTTGGGGTGGATGTGTCGGTCGATGTCGTCGGCTACTTCCGGGCGCCGTCCCCGTGGGTTCCGGCGTTGAACTACTGGCCTGTCACCCCCGCCGTTACCGCCGAATCGGCCTCGGGTGTCGGGACTTGTGATGGTTCGCCGTGCGGGACCCTGCCTGCTGGTGAAACCGACATCGCGACCGCTGGTCACGGCGGCATTCCCGCTGTTGGTGTAAACGCGGTGACGGTGTCGATCGTGGCCCAAGACAGTACTGGTGGCCACGTTCGGGTCGCCCCGAACGGGGCCGCATCAGCGGGTGAGTTGTCGTGGGAGGCGGGGAGTGTCGGGGCTGCTGGTGTGTTCACCGTTCCGTTGAACCCGGACGGGTCGATCACCCTCAACACCGCTGGTCCTACCAGTATTCGTGTTGCGGTCACTGGGTACTGGAAGATCCCCACCGGAACCGACACCGGTCTCGGCTTGGATCTGCTCGACGCCCCCACCCGCCTCGTCGACACCACAAACAGCACGGGGACATGTGACGCAAGCCCGTGTGCGACGCTGCAAGCGATGAACCCTGTCGACGTGGAGGTCACCGGCCAGGGTGGGCTGAGTGGTGATATCACTGCGGTGATGGTTTCGGTGACTGCGATCGACCCGACCGCGGCTGGTGTCGTCGGTGTCGGCACACAAGAGGGTGAGCTCGATGGTGGGATCGTGGTGTTCGACCCCGCCCAACACGCATCCACCACCATGATCGTCGCCCTCTCCGACACCGGAACCATCACGATCGGGTCCTGGACCGAAATCGACGTCGCCATCGATGTGATCGGGGTGTTTCGGGCGCCGACCCGGACCTGGCGTTACGAATACGACACCACCGGAATGCGCACCGCCAAACAGCTCGACAACACCGCTGGCGCCGGTGCCGAGTGGCGTAGAGAGTTCACGTGGTTGATGGTCGGTGGGCGGCCGCTTCTGCTCGCTGAGCACTCGGGTGAACAGAGCGCGTTGGTGGTGCACGGTCCTGGGGGTGTGCCGATCTATCAGGTCAACAAAACCGGTGAGGTCATGTACCTCCACCAAGACCACCAAGGATCGACCAGGCTCACAACCAACGCCAACGGCACCACCCGAAACACCATCAGTTATGAGACCAACGGTCAGATCGGATCGAACAGCAACTGGTGGCTCGAACAGCCATTGGTCGGGTTCGCGTCGCTGCAACACGACACCGAAACCGGCTACATCCACACCGGAACCCGCTTCTATGACCCCCAAAGCGGCCAATACACCTCCAGCCACCCACTCTCAAGCATCGGAATCAGTCCGTACAGTTTCGCAGGAGGCAACCCAACCGACCCCTTCGGCCTTAGGGGCGCTGCCTCCGCTGTTGGTAGCTGGTTCATGGACACCTGTGGAAGCTCAGCCGGAGCCGCAGCAGGTTGTGCAGCCTTCGCCATTGGAGTAGCAGCGCTCGTATTCGGTGGGTGGGCAGCGATGGGAGGCGTCGCCGGATTGGGTGCCACGTCTGCATCATCCTCGGCCGGACTTGCCAACTACCTTGCGTGGGCTTCCATTACAATTCAGACGGTACTGACGGGCATGGATTGCAGCCACGGAGTTGATGCATCCTGTTTCTTCAACGCCGCAAGCCTTGTATTCGGAGGAGTCGGAGCCACAATGGGCTGGGGATCGAGCGCGTTAGCCTCATCTGCAGCCGCGCGTGAAGTTCTAGAACTTTCGGTTCCCTTAGCTGCAGCGGGGCTCGCATCAAGCGCCGTGGGTGCTGGGTTCGGGTTCCCCGGTCTATCTGGCTGGGCAGATGGGAGAACCGCGGAGGATGCAAGCCGCATTCCAGAAGTGCAAATCACCTGCTAACGCATTAAGGCGGAGAGGTGGCTGGAATATTACTTTTCTTTTCAATAGTCATGTCTTTTCAAACGATTGTCATGTCAGCGTGTCTGAGAATTGTGGGGACTAGTTGGACGACGCTTTGGCGGGGATGGATCGCGAATAAGGAATCGCCTCAGCGGCGACCATGGAATGAGTGTCCACCCAAATTCAAAGGGTTCTTCATTCTTATCAATCTATCGGTATTGCTAATCGTCGGCTCATTACTTCTCAGCGTCTATGCGGAGGTCCGGTAGCTGCTTGCAATGAATGGTTGGTCGACTCGCGTACCGCGAGACGGCTGGAGCGGCCAAACAGTTGCCGCCGAATGTCCTCAGTTGGTTGGTCTCGGCCTGATTGGTCAGTGCATAGGCTCCAGACGGCGTTGAGGTCGTGGCGGGAGTAGGACTTGAATGTGATTCTGGTGCGGGTCTCGATCACGCCGGGCAGCGTGGATATTTGCCCGGTGACCACCTGGGCCAGGTCGGCGTGGTGGCGCCCCGTACGGGTCGCCCCTAATGACCCCGCCCCAGCGGGTGAGTAGTCGTGGGAAGCGGGGAGTGTCGGGGCTGCTGGTGTGTTGACTGTTCCGTTGGCCCCGGACGGGTCGATCACTCTCCACACCGCTGGTTCTGCCGGTATTCGTGTTGCGGTCACCGGGTACTGGAAGATCCCCACCGGAACCGACACCGGTCTCGGCTTGAATCTGCTCGATGCCCCCACCCGCCTTGTGGACACCACCACCGGCGCTGGGACTTGTGATGGAAGCCCGTGTGGAATGCTTCGAGCAATGGACCCTGTCGACGTGGAGGCCACCGGCCAGGGCGGGCTGAGTGGTGATATCAATGCGGTGATGGTTTCGGTGACTGCGATCGACCAGACCGCCGCTGGTGTCGTCGGTGTCGGCACACAAGAGGGTGAGCCCGATGGTGGGATCGTGGTGTTCGACCCCGCCCAACACGCGTCGACGACCATGATCATCCCGCTCACCGATACCGGGACGTTCACGATCGGATCGTGGACCCAGACTGATGTGGCGGTCGATGTGATCGGCGTGTTCAGGGCCCCGACCCGGACGTGGCGTTACGAATACGACACCACCGGCATGCGCACCGCCAAACAACTCGACAACACCACTGGCACCGGGGCCGAATGGCGCAAAGAGTTCAGCTGGATGATGGTGGGAGGGCGGCCCTTGCTGTTGGCCGAACACCAAGGGTCCCAGACAGCACTTGTGATCCACGGTCCCGGCGGAGTGCCGATCTATCAGATCAACACCACCGGCGACGTCCAATACCTGCACCAGGACCACCAGGGTTCCATCCGGCTCACCACCAACCCCAACGGAACCACCCGCAACACCATCACCTATGAGACCACCGGGCAGATCTCAGGAAACACAAACTGGTGGCTCGAGCAACCGCTAATCGGGTTCGCGTCTCTGCAACACGACCCCGAAACCGGCTACATCCACACCGGAACCCGCTTCTATGACCCCCAAAGCGGCCAGTACACCTCCAGCCACCCACTCTCAAGCATCGGGGTCAGCCCCTACAGCTACTCAGGTGGTAACCCCGTCAACCCGCGCGCTCTAACGGGCGCCTTCACCGCAGTCGGGGGATGGTTCAGTGACACATGCGGCGGCTCTTGGGGAGCAGCCGCAGGATGCGCCGCCTTCGCACTAGCCGTAGCAGCCTTGGTGCTAGGCGGATGGGCGGCAATGGGAGGCGTCGCCGGCCTGGGCGCAACCTCAGCACTGTCCGCATCAACATTGGCGAACGCATTTGCAGTCGCGTCCCTTGTGGCGCAGACGGTGATTACGGTAGGCGACTGCATGCAGGGCGCCGATGCTTCCTGCTTCTTCAATGTAGCAAGTCTTGTGTTCGGTGGGATTGGGACCGCGCTCGGGCGGGGCTCAAGTGCTATTGCAGCATCTGCTGCCGCGGTCGAGGTAGTCGAGCTGGCGGTTCCAATGGCGGCATTTGGACTCGCGGCGAGCGCCACAGGTGTTGGCTTTGGGTTTCCCGGACTTTCTGGTTGGGCCGACAAGCCACTGGAACCAGCTGGTAGACCAGCGTCACGGGCGCCAGTGGATTGCTATTGAAGGGGGAAGTGGGTGGCGGGTCCGTTCGCCTTTGCGGTTATTATGCTGTTTCCTATTGGCGTCCTCGCCATTTCTCTCAGGATCGTTGGCACCTCATGGTCCGGTCTTTGGCGGGCTCTGATGGCAAGACAAGGATCACCAGAACGTCAGCCATGGACTGAGTGCTTACCCAGGTTCAAGTCGGACTTCTGGCAAATTAACATACTGATTGGGTTAGCTGTTACTGCACTTCTCTTCGGAATGTATCGCGAACTGTTCTGAACCTAATGAGGTTTGTCGCCGGGGACTGGCCGTGGCTCGGTTAGTCGCTACGGTGGAGGGGGCGAGTTCACACCCAGTTCGGGTGGCGAAGCGAACATGCCTCGCACAAGGGGGTCTTGCAGGGTAACTATTCAGCTGGTGGGTGGGTGTGTTCACCTGATCCGACCCCACTTGGGCGAGTAGGGCTCACCTGATTGGCTCCACCTGTGGCCACCGCGGGTGGGGGATGGTCCAGGGGCCTGTGGTGAGGAGGTCAAGGGCGTGGTGGTTGTGTTTCCGTCCGGCTTCGATGTAGCTGCGGAGGGCTAGAGGGGGATCCTGCCAGACGTCGGGAGCGGCCGTACAAATCCCCCGACTGTCCTCGGATGGCTGGGCTCGGCCAGATCGGTCAGTCGGAGCCGAGGTTCCAGAGGGCGTCGAGGTCGTGGCGGGAGTAGGCCTTGAAGGCGATCATGGTGCGGGTCTCGATGACGCCGGGCAGCGTGGATATGTGCCCGGTGACCACCTGGGCCAGATCGTCGTGGTGACGGACCCGCAGGATTGCCACCAGGTCGACCTCGCCGGCTACCGAGTACACCTCGGCCACGCCGTCGAGGTCGGCCAGCTCGCCGGTTAGTTCGGTGATGCGCGCCGGTTCGGCCTTCAAGAGCACGAAAGCGTTGACCATGGCCGCACCATACCGGCCTCGCTGTCGCTGGGCCTTCAGGCTCCGAAGGCAGGCCGCTACGGGCTGGTGCTGGTCGGGCTGGAGAAGAGGGGGGAGGTCGCCGGTGCAAGGCCCGAAGCGGTGTCGAGCGCGTCTAGCTCCCGTTGAGCATCGGCCAGCCGATCGAGTTGGCCCTGGATGTCGACGATGGTCGGGTCGTCGTGGGCCAACACGGCATTGGTGGCGGCGCGGGCACTGACCGCGGAGAGCTGGGTGGCCGCCGACTCGAGCGCAGCCACCCGGCGCTCCAGAGCGGCCAGCGGCACGTGGCGGGCCGACGGTGACAGCGAGGCGATGCGGGCTAGTTGCCGGTCGGTGGCCACGGCCTGGGCCCGAAGCTCCGAGGCCGCTGCGGCGATGGGCGACGGTGAGGGTCGTCGACCCAATGGCCTGGTCATGGTGCCGGCCACGGTTCGCCCCAAGGTGGAACGAGGTTGGTTCTCCTCGGCCACAGCGGTGGCCAACGATCCGATGGCCACCAGGCGTCGGTGCAGACGGGCCGGGCTGCGGGGATCGACCATCCACCGCATGGGGGCGCCGGTGGAGACCTTGCGATCGACCCGATGGTGGCGGCGTATACGGCCCCGGGCCATGAGGAACAGGAGGCAGGCCAAGGCGATGACCCCCATCCACCCCCCAAGGAACCACACCAGGAACCACTTCACCGACGCGAGGGTACCGACGTTGGCTCGAAGGTGGGCATCGGGGCCATGGACGAGGTGAGGGGACCATCGGCGCTGATCACCCGCACCCGGTGCATCTCACGTTCCAGCCAGGCCGCCACGCACAACAACTCGTCGGCCAGAGCTTTGGGTAACGGGGATCCAGGGGCGAGCCCGGCCGTTCCGGTCTGCCCGTCGTCGGTGTCGTTGGCGTCTTGGAGGGGGAGGGGAACCGGCGCGACGCCGGTGGCGGTTACCTTCCACGACCGCACCAGTCGGCCGTGGTCGAGCTCTACCCCCGAGAGCCCGTCTACCTCGATCACCACCCGTCCGGCGCGGCGAAGGGTGTCGAAGCGGTTCTGGCGACGAAGGGCGGCGGCGAGGGCGGCGGCCCTGTCTCTCACGTCGGCTGCTTCCTCGAACCGTTCGGCTGCGGCCAGGGCGAACATTCGGGCCTCCAGCGGGGCCAGCAGCACCTCAGGATTCCCAGTCACGCCGCGACGAAGGCGCTCCACCACCTCTGCGTAACGCTCCTGGCTGACCTGATCGGCGCACGGGCAATGGGCCACGCCGAGTTGAGCCGGGGCGCATGGTCCCGACCGGACGGCACGCCCCGGAGTGGCGGTGCAGCGCCGGAGGGGGAGGGCGGTCTCCACTGCGTCGGCCACTAGCCGGGCGACCCGGGTTGACGAGAGCGGTCCGAGGTAGAGGGCCCCGTCGTCTCTGATGGTGCGGACCACCGACAGCCGGGGGAAGGCATCGGTGGTGAGCTTGAGGTACACGTAGCGCCGCCACGTCTTGGCTTGGCGGTTGAACCTGGGTTCGAAGCGGTGGATGAGGCGTACCTCCAACACCGCGGCCTCCAACGGGGTGGGACACACGGTGTGGTCAATTCGGGCGGTCTCCCGAAGGAGTTGGCCGATCTTGCGACGGTCGTCGGTTGAGAAGTACGACCGGACCCGGCTGCGCAGGTTGGTGGCCTTGCCCACGTAGAGCACCTCGCCCCGGGCGTCACGGAACATGTACACGCCGGGTTTTCGAGGGAGCTTGTCGGTGAGGGTGAGCTTGGCGGCCTGGGGGTGGCCTCCCATGGACGGCAGGGCCATCAGATCATCGAGACCGCACACCCCGAACGAGGCGGCCCGTTCCAACAGAAGATGCAACAGGTCGACCGTGGCTAGGGCGTCGGCCAGGGCCCGGTGGCTGGGGCGATGATCGAGGCGGAGGTGGGTGGCCAGCGTTCCCAGCGAACAGTTGGGAACCTGGTCGCGGACCAGCCGCCGGGCCAGCCCGAGGGTGTCCACCACCTGGTTGGAAAGCCGGGGACGGCCTTCTCGTTCCAGGGCGGCGTTGATGTAGCCGAGGTCGTAGCGCACGTTGTGGCCCACCACCACCGCGTCTCCGAGGAACTCGAGGAAGGAGGGCAGAACGGCTGACGTCGAGGGAGCGGTGGCGACCATCTGGTCGGTGATGCCGGTGAGGAGGCTGATCTGGCGGGGGACGGGATGGCCGGGGTTGACGAAGGTCTGAAACGTGGCGAGTACCTCGCCGCCGCGAACCTTGACCGCTCCGATCTCGGTGATGCCTCCGTCGGCAGCAGTCCCGCCGGTGGTCTCGATGTCGAGCACGCAGAAGGTGACCTGGTGGAGCGGGGTACCCAGATCGTCGAAGCTGCGTTGCATCTCCGGCAAGGTAGCGAACAGAAGTTCGACGAACAAGAGTTCTGCCGGATCGGGACGTAGTGAAACCCGAGACCTATGGAAGCGTCGGCCCGCATTGGCTCAGCGTGGCGGTCAGTAGAGTCCCTGACGTGTCGACGCCATCCCGCTATCGCTGTACGTCGTGCGGAAACCTCACTCGGTTCGACGTCACCGCCACCCGCCGCACTCGCTCCTACCACCACTACACCGTGGGAGGGGAGCTGACCGTTGAGCACGTCGATGTCCTCGGCGAGACGGTCGAGCTGGTCGAATGTCGCTGGTGTGGCTCGGCCGGGCGGGTCGAGGCCGTGGTCGGCGACGAACTACCGGGAGCAGAGGTGACACCTCCGCCGACCGAGAGCTAGGTGCGCCATCGAGCCCGAACCCGAGCCCGAGCTGGCCGATCCGGAGCCAGGCCGTCTGGCTGACGGCCGCAGGCCGTTATGGGGCCCGTGCTGACCTCGCCTTTGATCCGAGGCTGCTCCGACAGGCGTGCGTGCTGGCGTTGAAGGTGGCCGCCGAAGGTGACCTGGCCGAACCTCGGATCCCATCACCGACCGCCATCCGGCCGTTGTTCGGTTTCCGCAAGCTCTCGGCTGCGGCATACCGACGCATACGCGTCGTGGTCGAGTCCGACGACGACTTCCGTCTACGGGTGGCTGACGAAGCCACCGAGATGCTGGTGGGTCGAGCCGGTTGGCTGTGGCTGACCCAACCGGAGGGATGGGCTGCGGACCCGGTGTTCGAGACCCAAGCCTCCCCACGGTCAGGTCGGGGCGCTGGTCGTCGGGCCGGGCATCCACCCGGGACCGGCACCGGCACCGGCACCGGCACCGTCGGGCCGGAGGTCGCAGGGGAGCAGGGTGACGGTGTCGACGGCGACGAGGCAGCGACGGCATCGGGCCCGCCCCGACTGGTCTCCCGCTTGCAGGCGAAGCTCGAGACAGCCCGCGACCAGGCGCAACGGGCGGAGGCGGCCCGGCGGCGGGCGGCGGAACAACGAGACGAGGCCCGTTCCGAAGCCGTTCGTCTCGTCGACGAACGAGATCTGCTCAAGGCCGAGGTGGACCGGCTGGAGGTCGAGCGCAACGCCGCCGTTCGGGCGCAGAAGGCCCTGGAGACCGAGCTCTCCCAAACCCGCCGGGACCTGAAGGTGGCTCGCGAAGCCACCCGGGAGGCCGAAGCAGAGTTGGCGGGCCGCTCCTTGCCGGCAACCGGGGGGCCCGACGAGGGGCCCGGTGGATCCGATGACGGGCCCGAGAGGACCGGTACGGCCCGCCCGACTGCGGCTGGCTCCGTATCCACCGATGCAGGTTCTACCGCTCCCGGCTCGTCAAGGTCAGCGTCGACCAGGGAGGGCTCGAGTACCGACGGTTCGGCTCGGAGCGGGCCTCCAGCGACCGCGGTGGCGAGCGAGGGTGACTCTCCACCTCCCGGGCCCAGCGAAGTGGCACCCGTGATGGACGTCGCTGGTGCCCGAGATGCCGTGTTCGCGGCGGCGGCCGCGGCCGGAGAGATGGCCCGGGCCCTCGGTGCCGCCGCTGCGGCTTTGGACCCAGCCGTCAGCCGGTCCGATCGGGTCGTTCGACGCCCCGAAGCGGATCCGGGCGAGCCCGTCGAGGATGGGCCTGGGGCGTCGCCAGGGAAGGCGGGGCGAGGTCCAGCCGGGCGGGACGGGTCCGATCGTCGCGTCGGTCGAGTGCGGCGGCGTCAGCCGGTGGTGCCGCCGGGGCTGTTCACTGATTCGCCCGAGGCCCGCAGGCATCTGGTGGCTGATCCCGCGGTGCTGGTGGTGGTCGACGGCTACAACCTGGCCCGATCGGCTTGGAGCGGGTTGTTGCCCGAGGAGGAACGTCGCCGGACCGTGGTCCTGCTGGAGGAAGCGGCCGCCCGGTCTGGAGGTGAGGTGACGGTGGTGTTCGACGGCGATGACACCGCCTCGGCTCCGGCGGCGAGCAGAGTGCTGCGCGTGATCTTCTCGCCCACCGGGGTCACCGCCGATGAGGAGATCGCTGCTCTTCTCGCCGTGACGCCAGTGTCCCAGCCGATACTGGTCGTGTCCTCGGATCGCGAAGTGGCCGATGATGCCCGCCGTCAGGGCGCGGTGGTGCTGTCGAGCACTGACTACCTGACTGCCCTGGGGCGCTGACCGGGCCGGTCACCGCCGAGGTCTGGTTCCAGCGGAGGCGTACGGCATCCCCGCCAGCGGGTTGGGAGCGCCGGAGTCGAGTCCGTCGGCGCCAAGGCGTCCAGATGTGAGGTGACGTATCCGCAGGGACCCGGAGCGCTTCGTTGTCACTGGGGCTGGGGAAGATGGCGCAGTACATCCCGTCGTCCCTACCGGAGGCCGATCATGGGCAACCCCTTGCCAGCAGAGCCACTGCTGATCGACTGCAACGACTGTTCGTTGCGTGACACGTCAGCCTGTGTCGACTGTGTCGTCACGTTCATCTGCCGAAGCGACTCGGCATCTCCGGTCGTGGTCGACCTGGCCGAGGTGAGAGCGATCAAGATGTTCGATGCCGCCGGCCTGGTGCCGCCGCTGCGCCACCGACCGCGAGCTGGTGCCGCCGGATAGCCCAGGCAGTGCGTGGTGCCGAGTGACGGTTGGAGCGATGGCACTGAAAGGATGGGGGCATGGCCGAGGTCCCCTCACTGGAGCATCTCCGAGAGGTTGCGCGCCTCGGGGGAATCGCCCACCTGGGTTGGACCCACGCCGAGCCGCTGGCTGACACCCGCCGAGACCTCGAGGATCGCAAGGCTCGCGGCCTGAACGGCACCATGCAGTTCACCTACAAGAACCCGACCCGATCCACCGACCCTCAGGCCTTGTTGCCGGGAGCCCGCTCGATCCTGGTGGGGGCTCGGTCCTACCACCGCCAGCGCCCACCGGCTCCGGCTGGTGTGGGGCCGGTGGCGCGGGTCGCCCGATACGTGTGGGCCGACGACCACCAAGTGCTGGCCGACGGGTTGGCTGCGGTGGCGGCAGAATTGAAGGCTGCGGGCTGGCGGGCCTGCGTGGTGTCAGACCAGAACCACCTGGTGGACCGGGCAGTGGCCCACCGATCCGGCCTCGGCTGGTTCGGAAAGAACGCCAACCTCCTGGTGCCGGGTGCGGGTAGCTGGTTCTTGTTGGGATCCGTCCTCACCGACGCCCCGGTTGTGGGTGACCGGGCCGAGGAAGAACCACCGGCCGACATGGCCGCCGGCTGCGGAACGTGCACCCGCTGCCTTCCGGCGTGTCCCACCGGGGCCATCGTGGCTCCGGGTGTTGTCGACGCCAGAAGGTGCTTGTCCTGGAGCCTCCAAACCACGGGTCCGTTCCCCCTCGGTCATCGCGAGGCCCTCGGCGATCGGATCTACGGGTGCGACGAATGCCAGGAGGTGTGCCCACCCAATCGGGTGGAGGTGCGCCGCGCCGGACCGAACGAGGAGGCCCTCGAAGCCGAAGGAGACCCAACTCGGGTGTGGGTGCCGGTACTGGACCTGCTCGAAGCCGATGACCGCGAGGTGATGGCCGCCTACGGCCACTGGTATGTGCCCCAACGCGACCCGGCTTATCTGCGCCGAAACGCGTTGGTGGTGCTGGGCAACACCGGCGACGGAACCGATCCCAGGGTCCGTTCCGTGCTGGTCGCATGCCTGGCCCACCCCGTCGCGGTGGTGAGAGCCCACGCGGTGTGGAGCGCACGGCGCCTGGGGTGCGACGATCTTCTGGTGGAGATGGATCGAGATGAGGACCCCATGGTGGCCGAGGAGTTGGCCCGCCCAGTGGTGAGCCCGCTGGTCTCGCCGGCCCGAGCTGTCTCTCCGTCGTGAAGCACCTGCTGGTCACCAACGACTTCCCGCCCAAGATCGGGGGGATCCAGTCGTACCTGTGGGAGCTGTGGCGCCGACTCCCCGCCGACGAGGTCACCGTCCTCACCACGCCCTACGCCGGGGCCGCCGAATTCGACCGCCAGGCCGGGTTTCGGATCGAACGCAGCCGAGACAAGGTGCTGCTACCTCGTCGTGCCGTGCGCGACCACATCAATGCCCTGGCCGCTGACATCGACGCCGACCTCGTGTTGCTGGACCCGGCTCTGCCCCTGGGCCACCTTGGTCCGTCCCTCGAACGTCCCTACGGCGTGATCCTCCACGGTGCCGAGGTGACCGTCCCGGGCCGGGTTCCGGGCCCACGCCACGCCTTGGCTCGGGTCCTGGGAGGGGCATCGCTGGTGGTGGCCGCCGGTACCTACCCGGCCGCCGAAGGTGAGCGGGCGGTAGGACGGGAACTGCCCATCGTGTCGGTGCCGCCCG
The DNA here is from genome assembly GCA_016702505.1 of Microthrixaceae bacterium. Classification (NCBI taxonomy): domain Bacteria; kingdom Bacillati; phylum Actinomycetota; class Acidimicrobiia; order Acidimicrobiales; family Microthrixaceae; species Microthrixaceae bacterium. The sequence goes on along the minus strand of JADJDU010000030.1, from coordinate 430,242 downwards.
GCGTCGACACCGAGCGCTTCGTTCCCCTGAGCCCGGACCTGCGCCGCCAGACCCGTGCCCGACTCGGGGTGGCCGAACACGCCGACCTGGTGGTCTCGGTGAGTCGCCTCGTCCCCCGCAAGGGGATGGACACCTTGATCCGAGCCGCCGCCCAACTGGCTCCCCGTCATCGGGACCTCGTCGTCCTGATCGGTGGATCGGGCCGTGACCGCAAACGGCTGGACAAGCTGGTCGAATCGACCGGGGCGCCGGTGCAGATGCTGGGACGGGTCGACGACGATGACCTACCCGCCCTCTACGCCAGCGCCGACGTCTTCGTGATGGATTGCCGTAGCCGCTGGCTCGGATTGGAACAGGAAGGCTTCGGCATCGTCTTCTTGGAGGCGGCGGCGTGCGGTGTACCCCAGATCGCCGGCAACAGCGGCGGGGCGGCCGAGGCGGTGGACCACGGTCGAACCGGGCTGGTCATAGACGACCCCACTTCGGTTGATCAGTTGGTCGACGGTTTGGGCTCCCTGTTGGCCGACGCGGACGGCCGACGGCGAATGGGGGAGTCGGCTCGTAGTCGAGCGGTGGCCGAGTTCTCCTACGACGTGTTGGCCGCCCGGCTGGACCGGGCCCTGCACCGATGGGCCGACTCTCGGTGACCGAACCAGAGGGCCAGACCGCCGGCTCCGCCGTGATCGTCCTCGGGCAGGTCGGCACGGCGCTGATGGTGATGTGCACCCTGATGGCCGCGGTCCTCGACGTGGGAGCGGCCCAGATCGCCTATCTGGTGGCCTGCACCGTGTTGTTCGTGGCTGGCTGCGCCGCCTTCGCGGTCGGCTTCCTCCGGGCCGCGGGACGCAGTCGTACCGAGACGATCGACCTGGCCGGGCTCTTCTACCTGACCGGGGCCGCTCCAGTCCCGGTGCGACGGATGCTGCTCGGACTGTGGTTCACCCAGATCGCGGTGGCCACCGTGAGCGTTGCTGTCACCCAGCCGCCCTGGGCGGTCATGGCCCCCGTGTTCGGCATCGGAATCCTCACCTTGTGGTCCAGTCGCCACGGCTCCTTCCCCCCTCGCTGAGCGGGTGGGGCAGAATGGCCCGATGGCAGATCGGGTCATAGAGCACACCACCATCGAGGCCAGCCCCGACGCGGTGCTGGCCGTCCTGTTGGACTTCGCGCAGTACCCGGCGTGGGCCCCAGATCTCAAGGACGTGGAGGTACTCGAGGCCGACGACCAGGGCCGCGGTACCTCGGTGCGGTTCCGGGCCGCCGGCTTCGGCAAATCCACCGTCTACACGCTGGCCTACGACCACTCAGACCCCAACGTGGTGGCCTGGACGCTGACCGAAGGCGATATCACCCGAAAGTTGGACGGCTACTACGAGCTGCTCGAAGGCGACCAGGCCGGCACCACCGAGGTCACCTACCAACTCGAGGCCGACCTGATAGTTCCCATCCCCGGGTTCATCAAGCGACGCACGCAGGGCCGGATCATGCACACCGCCCTCCGAGAGCTCAAGGCCCGGGTGGAGCTCCAGGTTCAGTGAGGGTCCTGCTCTTCACCGGCAAGGGTGGGGTTGGGAAGACCACCACCGCGGCGGCCACCGCTCTGCGCTGTGCCGATGCGGGGCTGCGGACCATCGTGTTGAGCACCGATCCGGCTCATTCGTTGGCCGACGCCTTCGGGGTGGATCTGGGGGATCATCCCGTCGAGGTGGTGCCCGGGCTGTTCGGCCAACAGCTCGACACCCAGGCCCGCATGGAAGACGCCTGGGTCGAGATCCAGGCATGGCTGCTCGAGGTGTTCGAATGGGCCGGGGTGGCGGCCATCGAAGCCGAGGAGCTGTCGGTCATCCCGGGGCTCGACGAGATCTTCAGCCTCAGCGACATCAAGACCTACGCGGATAGCGGTGAATGGGATGTGGTGGTGGTCGACTGTGCCCCCACCGCGGAGACCCTTCGTCTGTTGTCGTTGCCCGAGGTGTTGCGCTGGTACATGGACCGGGTGTTCCCGATGAGTCGGCGCATCAACAAGGTGGTGTCGCCCATCTTGGGCCGGGTGGCCGGTCTGCCCACGCCCGGCGACGAGGTGTTCGGTTCGGCGTCGCGCTTCTATGACCGACTCGACGGGGTGCGGGACCTGCTGTGCGACACGTCCCGGACCAGCGTCCGGTTGGTGGTGAACCCTGAGAAGTTGGTGGTGGCCGAGGCCCGTCGAACCCACACCTATCTCTCGCTGTTCGGGTACCGGGTGGATGCCGTGGTGGCCAACCGGCTCCTGCCCGATGAGATCAACGACCCGTGGTTCAAGGAGTGGAAGGCCCGCCACGCCGAACATCTGGCCTCGATAGAGGAGGGTTTCGCCCCCGTGCCGATCCTGCGGGCCGAACTGGCCCCGACCGAACTGGTCGGTGTGGATGCGTTGCGGGGCTTCGCCCAAGGCCTCTACGGAGACATCGATCCCGCCGGTGTGCTCCACGAGGGCGAACCGGTCGAGGTGATCCGCAAGGGCGCCGGGTTCGAGCTGGTGATCGAGTTGCCCTTCGCCGACCGTGATGACCTGGAGCTGGGACGGCGAGACGATGAACTGCTCATCCGGGTCGGTGGCTATCGCAGGGCGATGATGCTGCCAGACTCCCTGCGCCGTCACCCGGTGGGGGCGGCCAGCCTGCGAGACGGCCGCCTCCGGGTCACCTTCGCCGGTGAGCCGTCGTCGAACAGACGACGGAACTCTCCCCCGTCATCGACCCGGCCCGGCGAGCGGGCCGCGGGCAGCTCGGGCGGGGAGCGATCCCGATGAAACCCGACCCACAGGCGAAACCTTCGGGCGCGGAGCCGGACCTGTCGGACCCGACCCGGGCCGCGTCGAACCCGCCTCCCGTCGCCCCGGGCGATCACGAACCTGGTCACGACCCCGGGAACGACTCCAGTCACGATTCGGATTGGGGTTCGGACTGGGACGACGACTGGTCCCAAGGGTGGGACGACGACGGACCTCGGGGTGGCCACGACAGCCACCGGGTTCCCGGCGGTGACGACCAGCGGGTGGCGGCTGGTCTCGATCACCTTCAACGGGCCGCCCGCGAGGTGATCGCTGCATCTCGAGCCCTGCTCGATGCCGCCGAAGACCTCGTCGACCGCCCCGAGGGCATGGCCCGCCTGGCCGGGGTGGTGGCCGACATCGGCGACCTGGCCGGCCGTACGGTACGGGCCGCAGCCGCCGATGTCACCCGGGCGGGAGCGGGGTCGGGGCGTTCGGGTGGACGGGCGAGTGGTTCCGAAGGCAACGATCCAGACGACCCCGACGACGGCTCCCCCGTGCAGCGGATCCCGGTGTCGTGACAACCAGCTTCGGGCGACTCGCCCACCCCACCCCATGGAGGAACCGGTGAGGATCCTGCACCTGCACGGCGGAACCAGCGCCGACGTGGACCTCAACCTGCACCCCCAGATCACCGTGGTTCGGGGGTTTCACGACCCAGCCCGGCAATGGTGCATCGACACCATCGGACACCTGGCTGTTGGCCGGGTTTCCACCGCATCGGGAGAGGTCGAAGCGTCGGGCATCCGCTTCTCGCTCACCGATAAGTCGCTGTCCACGCTGGGCCTGGTGGTGGCTCATAGTTCGGTGGTGGTGGCCGCAGACCTGCGTCCTCCGGTTTCGGAGTCCGCTAACGGCGGGGCCTCGGGTGGGGCCACCACCGGGGTGCACGGGGCGTTGGCATTCGAGACGGGTCCTGCCGACACCGTCGGCATGGACATCGCCGGGGCGCAAGAGCCCGAGGGCGGCGGCGTCGACCTCCACCACCGCGACCTGCCGGTGGCGGTCGTCCCCCAAGGGGCTGATGCCTTGGCGCCGTCTCCGCCTGTGCCGCCACCGGCCCCACCTGATCCGGTGGCAGAGGCGATCAGGCAGCGTCTGAGCGCGCTGCGCCAGCGGCGCCTGGAACTGAACCGCCTAGCCGAGTCCCTGCCCGGGGTCGACACCGCCCAGGTGAGCGAGGCCTTGGCCGCGCTACGCGATGTGCCGGTGGGAACCCCTGTGGCCGGAGCTGAGGAACTGGCAGATAGATGGCGTGACCTGCAACGAGAAGCCACCGCCATCCAGTTGGCCACCACCTCAGATGAGCGGGCGGCGATGGCCGAGGTGTTGGCGGCCGAGTTGGCGGTCGCCGAGGCCGAAGCCGTGCTGCGTCAACCCCAACTCACCGACGACCAGATCCGTCGCATCGAAGCGGCCCACGCCGACTACGTGGAAGCCTCCGACAAGGTCGACGAGAGGCGGTTCGGAGCGGGCCGAGCTCGAAAGCAGCTCGCCGACGCCGAGGCTGAGGAGGCCCGGATCCTGGCCCGCTTCGGCTTCGATTCCTGGGTCGACTACATGCTGAACACCTCCAAGCGGGCGGCGGACCCCGACATGCGTCGAGAGAAGGCCGACCTGGAGGCGGCCACCAAAGAGTTGGGTCACTGCATCGCCGACCCCGGGAGCGGCGGTACGACGTCGTCGCCGCCAGGACTTGAGCGAGAGACAAGATGCCCTCAGCACCGAGGTGGCGGCCCTCCTGGGTCACCAGCCGGTGGGATCGGGCGTGGAAGACGAACTGCGCAGCCTGCGCGTCGACTCGGACCGGTCACGGGAGACGTCACGGCTGATCACGGCCCTAGACGCGCACTCGGCCGCGCCCGAGGTTGATCGGGCCGACGTCGACTCGGTGATGGTGGCGGCCGAGCAGTTCCTGGACGGCGTCGCCAACGACGACCGTCGCCGCGAGGAGCTGGAGGTGGCGGTGGCCGCCATCGATGTACACGTGGACGCCTTGGAGGTGGAGCTCGCCGCCGACGTGCCGCGCTTGCCGGACCTGCCCGACCTACCCGACATGGCTGAGCCCCCGGTCGGGCTGTTGGAGATGGTGGCGGCCACCGACGTCTACTTCATCGCGCAGGGTCAGGCCCTCGCCCCCGGTGACGTTGCCGAGCACGCCGACACTCCCGCCACCGACGACAGTGCCGGTGATGGGACCGGCGCGACCATCGCTGGCGAGTTGGCGCGGCCCGCTCTGCCGCCGAACCCGGGCCGATCCGACGCAGGTGACGAGACCAAGGCCTGGGGTGAGCGGGGCGCCCGTGACATCTTCGCCAGTTCGGGCTGGGCGAGCGACGTCGAAACCCCAACCGGCAGCGAACCCGTGACGGTGTCAACCCCATTCGTCGATTCTGATCAGGATCAAGGTTCACTGACTACGGCCGACGACGAACCGGCCGTCGACGAACCGGTAGGCGGCGAACCGGTCGCCGGGGGAGCCGTCGCCGGCGAACCGGTCGCCGATGGGCCGGTCGAGGAACCTGACGATGCCGTGGACGACGAGCTCGTTGTCGGCGAGACGGGCAACCAACCGGTCGGCTACGTGGCCTTCGACCCCAGCGACCGAGCCGCACTGGTGGACGACGTGATCTGGAGGGCCATGGTTCGCATCGAGGCCTGTCGTTCGGAGGGGCCTGCCGGCCACCTTCCGGTGGTGTTGGACGATCCGTTCGTGGACCTGAGCGACGACGAGGCGGTCGAGGTGCTGATGCGCCTGGCTCGCCTCACCGACCTGGTGCAACTGATCGTCCTCAGCGACCGGCCCGAGGTTGCCGCTTGGGCGCACGACCTTGGGCGCGACCACGCCCTGGTGGTGGGGTAGTCAGATGTCAGATCTGGTCTGCGGCCTCGACCTGGGCGGAACGAAGCTCCTGGCCGTGGTGGTCGACCCCGATGATCACAGCGCGGAGCCCCTGGTGGTCACCAAGGTTCCCCGGCCGGGGGGAGACGTGGTGGCGGGCCTGGCCGCGGTGGCCCGCGACGCCATCGCCCAGGCCGTGGCCAGCGCCGACGGGGCCCGGGTTCGAGCCGTCGGGGTAGGGGCGCCAGGACTGGTCGACCGCAACGGGGTGTTCCGCTTCGGTCCCAACCTGCCCGGTGTGGTCGACCGATCGCTGGCCGCCGAGCTGAGCGCCGATCTGGGATTGCCGGTAGCCGTCGACAACGACGCCACCTGTGCCGGCTGGGCCGAACACGAACGGGGAGCGGCCCGAGGCGTGAACCATTCGCTGACCGTCACCCTCGGCACCGGCATCGGTGCGGGACTCACCGTCAAGGGCGGCGTGCTCCGCGGGGCCCACGGCTATGCCGGCGAACCCGGCCACATGATGATCGACCCATCCGGTCCCGAGTGCCGGTGCGGTCGCTTCGGCTGCTGGGAGCAGTTCGCGTCGGGCAACGCCCTGGGTCGTTTCGGACGGGAAGCGGTGGCCGCCGGGAAGGCTGACGCGGTGCTGGCCCAGGCCGGCGGCCGTGTCGAGGAGATCCGCGGCGAGCACGTCGTGGCGGCGGCAGCCCTCGGTGATGCCGATGCCCTGGCCGTGATGGGACAGCTCGGATGGTGGGTGGCGGCAGGGCTGGCCAACCTGGTCAACGTGCTCGACAGCGAGGTGGTGGTGATCGGCGGGGGACTGATCGCGGCCGGTGACCTGTTGTTGGATCCGATCCGCCGGGCGTTCACCGACCTGCCGATGGGTGGTGACCGTCGTGAGCCGGTGCCTGTGGTGGCAGCCACGCTGGGCGAGCGAGCCGGGGCCTGGGGCGCGGCTCTGCTGGCCGCAGCCCGCGTCCCCTGACCACGGCGAGATCGAGCCTCGCTTGTTCTAGCCGCTAGGACCCTTAGGAGGTGCGCCGATAGGCGGACCGACCCATAAGCACGGCATGGTTAAACCGAGGCGAAGCCTCGGTCTGGTCAACCTGGTAGCGACGACGACCGGACCTATCCGCTAGGACCCCTTAGGCGAAGGACGTGCCTAGGGCGCGCTCTTGGCTCTCGGTGATCTCGGCCTCGGCCTTCTCGCGGCCCTCGAACCCCTTGGTGTTGGCGAACTTGCCGGGTTCGAGCTGCTTGTACACCTCGAAGAAGTGCTCGATCTCGTCGGTGAGGTGGTCGGGGAGCTGATCGATGTCTTGGACGTGGTCCCAACGGGGGTCGCCGTGGGGGACGCAGATGATCTTGGCGTCGGGTCCGGCGTCGTCTTCCATCCAGAACACGCCAACCGGTCGGGCCTTGATGCGACAGCCCGGGAAGGTCGGTTCCTCCATGATCACCAGAGCGTCGAGCGGATCGCCGTCGCCGCCCAGCGTGTGATCGATGTAGCCATAGTCAGCGGGGTACACGGTGGCCGAGAACAGCCGGCGGTCCAACCAGATCTCACCGGTCTCGTGGTCGATCTCGTACTTGTTGCGGCTACCGCGGGCGATCTCCACCACCACGGGGACATAGGGCTGCTCAGAAGACATGGCCCCCATGGTGCTCAGCCCCGTGACCGCCGCGCCAACCGGCCGCCTCCCGCCGCCCATGGCATGGGTTCTGGCACCATCGGAGGTCGTCTGAAACCGATCCGGAGGCGCCCGGAGGTCCGATTAGGTTGCACCGATGGAGTTTCGTCGCATCACCGGTCTTCCTCCGTACGTGTTCACCATCATCGACGGGCTCAAGATCGAGGCTCGCCGCCAGGGGCTCGATGTGATCGACCTGGGGTTCGGCAACCCGGACCTGCCCTCGCCGCAGATAGCGGTGGAGAAGCTGGCCGAGGCTGCGGTCAACACCCGCAACCACCGATACTCGGCCAGTCGGGGTATCCCCAAGCTGCGCGAAGCGGTGGCCGACCTGTACCTGCGTCGGTTCGGTGTGGCCTTGGATCCCGACCGCGAGGTGATCGCCACCATCGGGGCCAAGGAAGGTTTCAGCCACCTGATGTGGGTGTTGCTCCAGCCCGGAGACGCGGCACTGGTCCCGTCGCCGTCCTATCCGATCCACATCTGGGGGCCGCTGTTCGCGGGGGCCGATGTGCGGGAGATCCCCATGGGTACCGGCACCGACTTCTTCGAGAAGATCCAAGAGGCGTGGGAGTACTCCTGGCCCAAGCCGCGGGTGATCGTGCTGTCCTTCCCCCACAACCCAACCACCGCGTGTGTGGACCTCGACTTCTTCCAGCGGGTGGTGGACTTCGCCCGAGACAAAGACGTGGTGGTGGTCCACGACAACGCGTATGCCGAGCTCGGGTTCGACGGCTACGAGCCGCCCAGCATCCTCCAGGCCGAGGGCGCCAAGGAGTGCGCGGTGGAGCTGTACTCGATGACCAAGTCGTTCTCGATGGCCGGCTGGCGTGTCGCATTCCTGGTCGGTAACCGCGAGGTGGTGCAGGCGCTGGCCAAGCTCAAGAGCTACCTCGACTACGGCACCTTCCAGCCGATCCAGATCGCCGCCACCGTCACCCTCAACGAGGATCCCGAGCATCCCCGCGAGGTGCTCCCGACTTATCAGGCCCGTCGTGACGCCCTGTGTGACGGGCTCAACCGGATCGGCTGGGAGATCGAGCCGCCAAGGGGCACCATGTTCACCTGGGCACCCATCCCTGAGCCGTACCGTGAGATGGGCTCGGTCGAGTTCGCTTCGTTCCTGGTCCGCGAAGCCCAGGTCGCCACCTCACCGGGGGTCGGCTTCGGCCCGGGCGGCGACGGCCACGTCCGATTCGCCCTGATCGAGAACGAACAGCGGATCGGCCAAGCGGTCCGCAACCTGAAGAAGGCCCTCACCCGACTCCAGTAGGGGCCGGTCTGCCGGTCTGCCGGTCAGGGGCGGGGGCCGGTGTGCCGGTCTGCCGGTCAGGGGCGGGGGCCGGTGATGCCGTGGAGGCAGAAGTTCACGGCGGCGTCGACCACCTCGTCGGTGGCCCGGAGCTGACCCTGGACCACCTGGAGAACCAGGTGGGTGTGGACCCCGATCATGAACTGGGCGGCCAGTTCGGCGTCGCCGGGCGGTATCTCCCCGGCGGCCATGGCCTCGCTGATGTGGGTGGCGGCATCGCGGACCGCCACCTGCTGGCCCTTGAGCACTCCCTTGCTGAACGCTTCATCGGTGGCGGCGAACTGGACCAAACGGAAGTTGTCGGTGTGTTGGACCGACCACTGGATCGAGGCCCGGATACCGCGTTCGATGCGCTCCATGGGGGTGGTGCCATCGGCGATGGCGGCCCGCTGACGGCGTCGGAGATCTCGCTGAGCGTCGGCGAGGATGGCCCGCAGCAACGCTTCCTTGGAGTCGAAGTACCAGTAGAACACGCCCTTGCCCACCCCGATGCCCTCGACGATCTCGGCGACCGAGGTTGGGTGGAAGCCCTTCTGGGCGAAGCGTGCCGCCGCGAACTCCATGAGTTGGGTGCGGCGCTCCTCGCCTCTTTGGGTCAGCTTGCGGTCCACCCCGCCACCGTACTTGACCATCTGGTCAAGGATTGTGACCGAATCGGGTGCCCGCGCCCAGCTGGTGTACCTGGCCCCGGCTCGCGCTGTTGGCCGATGAGAAACGCCACCGAAACAGTGTTGGCCTAGCGTCGGGGAAATGGAGAGCTACGTGATCCGGGTCTGGCTGCCGGACCGTCCTGGTGCCCTGGGTGCGGTGGCCAGCCGCATCGGTGCGGTCAAGGGAGATGTCGTAGGTATTGAGATCCTCGAGACCGGTGACCATCAGGCGGTGGACGAACTGGTGGTTCAACTACCCGAGTCGACCCTGGTCGACCTGCTCATCAGCGAGATCCGCCAGGTCGACGGCGTGGAGGTGGAGGAGGTCCGCCCCGTAGGTCCCGAGGGCCACGATCCCCGCCGGGACACCCTGGTGACCGCGGCCCGCCTCGTCGAGGCGGCCACCCGTGACCACCTGCTCGAGGTGGTGCGAGACCAGGCCCACCGTTCGCTAGCTGCCACGTGGGTGGCGGTGCTCGACACCGAGGCCGGGACGACGCTGGTGGCCGGGGACGGAGCTCCGTCGGACCCATGGCTCCAGGCGTTTGTCCACGGCGCTTCGACGGCGGCATCGCTGGGTGGCGGAGACGCATCCCCGAGCGACGTCACCTGGGTGGGGTTGGAGGGGTGCGGTCTTGCCCTGGTCGCCGGCCGAGACCGCATCGCTTGGCGCGACCGCGAACGTCGTCAGATAGAGGCATTGGCCGACATCGTCGCCATCCGCTGGACGGCCCTGGCCTGAGCCGAGCCGGGCGCCGATCAATGAGCGCCGATCAATGAGCGCGCACGGACGGTGACCTACAGAGGTCGAGCAACCGAGTGCGCTGGGTCAGCTCGGGGGCTCGGGGGTTCTGAACCGGTAACCCATTCCGGGTTCGGTGATGAAGTATCGGGGATGACCAACCTCGGGCTCCAGCTTGCGACGGATGTGGGCCATGTGGACCCGTAGGTAGTTGGTCTCCTCGCCGTAGTTGGGTCCCCAGACCTCCTGGAGGATCTGACGTTGGCTCACCAGCTTGTCGGGATGGCGGACCAGCATCTCCACGATCCCCCATTCGGTGGGGGTGAGCCTCACTTCTTCGCCGGCTCGGGTGACGGTCTTGGCCGCCAGGTCGACACAGAAATCGGGGGTGAGGAACACCGCGGCTTCGGTTACGGGAGCGACTCGGCGTAGTGCGGCCCGTAGTCGGGCGAAGAGCTCATCCATCCCGAACGGTTTGGTCACGTAATCATCGGCCCCGGCATCGAGGGCCGCCACCTTGTCGCGCTCACCGTCGCGCGCCGACAAAACGATGATCGGGACAGCGTTCCAACCTCGAAGCCCGACGATGACCTCCAGCCGCTGATGCCGGGCAGCCCGAGGTCGAGGACCACTGCGTCGGGATGGAACTCGGCCGCCACCCGCAGCGCATCCTCTCCGGTGGCGGCACCGGCCGGTTCGAAGCCGCGGGCGCGGAGATTGGCGATGAGGGCGCGCAGGATCGGCGCCTCGTCATCCACCACCAGAACCCGGGTCAACCCGCGACCTCCAGATCGACCACGAAGGTGGCTCCGCCGCCGGGGGTGTCCTCGATCGTGACGTCGCCTCCCATGGCCCGGCTGAAACCGCGGGCCACGGCCAGGCCCAACCCGACTCCGGCGCCCGCCCGCGGCGAGCTGTCACCCATTCGCTGGAACGGCTGGAAGACCCGCTCCCGGTCTCGGTTGGTGACGCCCGGACCGCGGTCGACCACCCTCACCATGACGCGCCCGGCGGTCTCACCCACCTCGACGCGTACCGGCGAGTCGGCTGGCGAATGGGCGACGGCGTTGTCTATGAGGTTGGCCAGCACCCGCTCGAGCAGGCCCGGGTCCGCGTCCACCGCCGGAGTGGTCTCGGTGACCTCGATGTTCACAGTCCGCCCCCGGGGGCCCAGGCTGGCCACTGCGGCCGGAACGACTTCGTCGAGGAAGGTGGGCCGCAGGTTGGGGGAGACGGCGTCGGCGTTGCCTCGTGTGATCAGTAACTGCTTGCCGACCTCCACCACCTCGATCAACTTGGTGGGGTTGGAGTCGAGGTCGATCATGTTCCCCGCCTCCTTGGCCGCCTGGGTACCGGTGTTCATGGCCAGTCCCACGTCGGCCTGGGCCAGCGCCGGAGCGTCGTTGGTGCCGTCACCGGTCATGGCCACCAGGCGGCCCCCCTCCTGTTCCTGGCGGATCAGGGCCATCTTGTCCTCGGGGGTTGCTTCAGCCAGGAAGTCGTCGACCCCGGCCTCCGCGGCGATGGCCTTGGCGGTCAGCGGGTTGTCGCCGGTGATCATCACCGTACGGATTCCCATGGCCCGGAGTTGGTCGAAACGTTCGGCCATGCCGGCTTTCACCACGTCCTTGAGGTGGATCACCCCCAGGACCGAATAGCGGCCGTCGGCGGAGGCCTCGGCCACCACCAGCGGTGTGCCTCCGGCCGAGGCGATGGCATCGGTGATGGTGGTCATCTCCTCGGGTACCGGACCCCCCGCCTCGCTCACCCAGCGGCGCACCGAGTCGGTGGCACCCTTGCGGAGTTGGCGGCCGTCCAGGTCCACGCCGCTCATGCGGGTCTGGGCCGTGAAGGGCACCAGGATGGCCCCCTCCAACGTCCGAGCGGTTCGACCGTAGGTGGACTGGGCCAACTCGACCACGGACCGCCCCTCGGGGGTCTCGTCGGCCAGGCTGGCCACCATGGCCGCCTCGGCCAACTCGTCGATGGACACGCCTGGCAGGGCGACGAACTCGGCGGCTTGGCGGTTGCCGAGGGTGATGGTGCCGGTCTTGTCCAACAACAACGTGGACACGTCGCCGGCGGCTTCCACCGCTCGACCGCTCATGGCCAGCACGTTGCGCTGCACCATACGGTCCATCCCGGCGATGCCGATGGCCGACAGGAGTGCTCCAATGGTGGTGGGAATGAGGCAGACCAACAGAGCGATCAGCACCAGCAGGCTCTGCTCGGCCCCCGAATACACGGCGAAGGGTTGGAGGGTGACCACCGCCAACATGAAGATGATGGTCAGCCCGGCCAACAAGATGTTGAGGGCGATCTCGTTGGGCGTCTTCTGGCGGGCGGCGCCCTCGACCAGCGAGATCATCCGGTCCAGGAACGTCTCTCCCGGCCGGGCGGTGATCTCCACCACGATCCGATCCGATAAGACCTTGGTACCACCGGTAACCGCTGAGCGGTCCCCGCCGGACTCGCGGATGACCGGGGCCGACTCGCCGGTGATGGCCGACTCGTCGACGCTGGCGATGCCTTCGACCACCGTGCCGTCGGAGGGGATGATGTCGCCTGACTCACACACCACTCGGTCTCCGACCTCGAGCAGCGAGCTCGATCGCTCGGTGATCGAGCCGTCCGAAGTCATCACCCGGGCTGCGGTGTCGGTGCGGGCGGCGCGCAGGGTGTCAGCCTGGGCCTTACCGCGGCCCTCGGCCACCGCCTCGGCGAAGTTGGCGAACAGAACCGTGAACCACAGCCAGGCGGTGATCAGCCCCGCGAACACGTTCTCTGAGCTCGAAGACGACCCGAAGTCCCGAACGAACAGGATGGTGGTGAGGACGCTGCCCAACTCCACCACGAACATCACCGGGTTGCGGACCATCAGTCGGGGGTCGAGCTTGGTCACGCCTTCTCGCAACGCTCGCCGGACGATGTCGGGGTCGAACAGAGAGCCCGACCCCGAGGGGCGGGAACGGTTCTTGGCCACCGGCGAACCCAGTCGGCCTTCGGTCATTGCAGTAGTCACAGGCCCAGCCCTTCCACGAGCGGTCCCAGCGCCAGCGCCGGGAAGAAAGTCAGACCGACCACGATCAGGATCACTCCGATCAGAAGACCGGTGAACAAGGGTGTGTCGGTGGGGAACGTGCCGGCACTAGGCGGCGCCGGCTGCTTAGCGGCCATCGACCCGGCGATGGCCAGGACCGGCACGATCAACAAGAACCGACCGGCAAGCATGGCCAGGCCGATGGTGGTGGTGTACCAGTCGGTGGTGGCGTTGAGGCCGCCGAAGGCCGAGCCGTTGTTGTTGGCCCCCGATGTGTAGGCGTAGACGATCTCGCTCAACCCGTGGGGACCGGGGTTGAAGATCGAGGCCTTGGAACTACCCATCACCACCGAGATGGCGGCGAAGACCAAGATCACCGCCGGAACCGCCAACAGGTAGAGCATCACCAGCTTCATCTCGGCCGGTTGGATCTTCTTGCCCAACAGCTCAGGCGTGCGGCCCACCATCAGCCCGGCGATGAACACCGAGAGCAGGGCGAACACCAAGGTGCCGTACAGACCAGCTCCCACACCGCCCGGAGACACCTCACCCAGCATCATGTTCACCAGGGGGACGGCTCCGCCGAAGGGCGTGTAGCTGTCGTGGGCGGAGTTGACCGCACCGGTGGAGGTGCCGGTGACCGCGGCGGTGAACAGGCCCGACCCGGTGGTGCCGAAGCGGACCTCCTTGCCCTCCATGTTCCCGCCCGACTGGTAGGCGTCGGCCACCTGGGTGACGCCGCGGTCGGTCAGCAGCGGGTTGCCGTCGGCCTCGAAGGACACGGCCAGGGCCGCCCCTCCGGCCCACAGGACGAACATGGCGGCGAACACCACCCATCCCTGACGGCGGTTGCGGGCCATTGTCCCGAACGTCCAGGTCAAGGCGAAGGGGATGATCAGCACCAGCACGATCTGGAGGAGGTTGACCAGAGCGGTCGGGTTCTCGAAGGGGTGGGCCGAGTTGGCGTTGTAGAAGCCACCGCCATTCGTGCCCAACAGCTTGATCGCCTCTTGGCTGGCCACCGGCCCGCCCGGAACCACCTGCTCGCCGCCAGCCACCGTCGACACGTCGACGCCACCGCTGAGGTTCTGCACCACGCCCTGGCTGACGAGCACCAGCGCGGCGATGACGGCGACGGGTAGCAGCACCCTGGTGAGGGACCGGGTGAGGTCTACCCAGAAGTTGCCGATGGTGGTCGAACGACGGCGTACCAGACCGCGCACCAGGGCTACGGCCACTGCAATGCCCACAGCCGCCGAGGCGAAGTTCTGTACCGTGAGGCCCAGCATCTGGGTGAGGTGGCTCATGGTCGACTCGCCGCCGTAGGCCTGCCAGTTGGTGTTGGTGACGAAGCTGACCGCCGTGTTGAAGGCGATGGCGGGAGCCACCCCTTCACGCCCGGTCGGGTTGAGCGGTAACCAGCCCTGGACCCGCTGGATCAGATAGAGGGCCATCACCGACATGACGCTGAAGGCCAGCACGGAACGGGCGTAGGTGGTCCAGTGCTGCTCCTGGTCGGGGTCGACGCCCACAACCTTGTAGATGGCACGTTCGATGGGGGCGAACACCCGGTCTCCGGGGGAGGGACCGTCGCCGAACACCTTGGCCAGATAGGACCCCAACAGCGGGGTGACCAGACCGATCACCGCCACCAGCGCGAATAGTTGGAGCCACGCTGACGCGCTCATCAGAAGCGCTCCGGGAAGAGGAGGGCCACCACCAGATAGACGACGACCCCGGCTGCGACTGCCAGCCCGAGAAGATGGTCGACGCTCATGACCGACCTCCCGTGACGATCTCTGTGACCGCGGTCGATTGTGGATGTGATCCGGCCCCGGTCGAGGTGGGGGCTCCTCGGCGCCGACGATGGCGACACACGCCTTCAGGTAGGCGGTCATCAGGGCGAAGAAGACCACGACCAGCGCGAGGAATGCGAGGTCACGCATTGGAGACCTCCACCAGCGGGAAGTGGAGCCAGTGCCGCGGGTTGTGCATTGACCGTCCGCCGAGTCCCGCGTCGGAAGGGCTCACCGGCTGGACCGGGTCCCTGGCCAGCATCGTTGTTGTCATGGCACCCGTCCTACCGGTGCTCACGACCGCTTGGAAGGGCCCTTAACGGCCTCTTAGCGCTGCCGCTTCAACGCTTATCGCTCCCGATCCGCGGTAGTGACCTTCGCCACGTCCTGATGGCCGAGGCCTGCTCAGGAGGTGGCCCACGCCCTGGAGCGGTCGAGGGCCTGAAGCCAACGGGTGTGGGCCTTGTCTGTGTCGGACCGCTCGGCGCGAGGGGTGAATTCGGCGTCTAGTGCCCAGTTGTTCTCGATGTCGGCGGTGGAGGACCACACCCCTTCGGCCAGGCCGGCCAGATAGGCGGCACCGAGGGCGGTGGTCTCTTGGACCATGGGGCGTCGCACCGGGACCTGGAGTTGGTCGGCCTGGAGTTGCAGGAGCAGGTCCATGGCGGTGGCGCCCCCGTCGGCTCGCAGGCCGGTCACCTCGAAGCCCGAACCCGCGGTCATGGCATCGACCACGTCTCGGGTTTGGAAGACCATGGCCTCCACCACCGCTCGAGTCAGGTGGGCCCGGGTGGTTCCCCGTGTCACGCCTACCAGGGTGCCTCGGGCGTAGGGGTCCCACCACGGGCTGCCCAGTCCGGTGAACGCGGGCACGAAGAACACGTCGTCGGTGCTGTCCACCGATGCCGCCAGGGGACCGGCCTCGGCCGCCGAGTCGATGATGCCCAGTCCGTCGCGTAGCCACTGGATGGCCGAGCCGGTCGAGAAGATCGCTCCCTCGAAGGCGTAGTCGGTGCGCAGGCCCCCCGGGGCCGAAGCATCGGGGATGGTCCAGGCCACGGTGGTGAGCAGACCATCCACCGGTTCGGGACAGGTGGATCCCACGTTCATGAGCACGAACGATCCGGTGCCGTAGGTGTTCTTGGTCGAGCCGGGGAGAAGCACGCCTGTCCGAACAGGGCGGCCTGCTGGTCGCCGGCGATACCCGAGATCGGGATGCCAGGCGGTAGCCCGCTCCGTTCGTGGGTTACGCCGAAACGACCGCTGGATGGACGGACCTCGCCCAGCGCCTCGACCGGGACCCCGAACAGGCCGCACAGCTCGGGCGACCAGCGGTGGTCGACGATGTCGTAGAGCATGGTGCGGCTGGCGTTGGAGGCCTCGGTGGCGTGGACCTCTCCGCCGGTCAGCTTCCACAGCAACCACGAATCGATGGTGCCGAGGGCCAGGTTCGGCCCAGGCATCACGCCGCCCTCGGTCAGTAGCCACTCGATCTTGGATGCCGAGAAGTACGGGTCGAGGACCAGCCCGGTAGTGGAGCGGACCAGACCGAGGTGTCCGTCCTCGGCCAACTGGTCACAGCGGGCTGCGCCTCGCCGGTCCTGCCAAACAATGGCCCGGTGCAGAGGTTTGCCGGTGGTGCGATCCCAGGCCACCACCGTCTCGCGCTGGTCGGTGATCCCGATGGCAGCCACCGGGGTCTCGAGTGCGGCCATCAGTTCGGCGGTGACCCCGACCATGGCCGACCAGATCTCATCGGCGTCGTGTTCCACCCAGCCGGGCCGAGGGAAGTGCTGGGTGAACTCGCGGTAACGGGAACCAACGGTGAGACCGGACTCGTCGAACGCGATGGCCCGCACCCCGGTGGTGCCGGCGTCAAGAGCAATGACCACAGCCATGGCGGCGCAGGTTACCGACCCGGAACCCGTCATCGGAGGCGATCAACGCTCGGTAGGGTCCAACCCATGCGCATCGGGATCCTCACCGGGGGCGGAGACTGCCCCGGGCTCAACGCCGTCATCAGGGCCACGGTTCGGACCGTGGAGATCGAACACGGAGGCACCGTCGTCGGGTTCAAGGATGCATGGCGGGGCGTGGTCAACGACGACTGGGAGCCGCTCACCAGCGAATCATGCCGGGGTCTTCTGCCCCGAGGTGGCACCGTGTTGGGAACGTCCCGGGACCAGCCATACAAGATGGACAACGGCGTCGAGGCGGTGCGCCGAGCCGTTGACCGTCACGGCCTCGACGCCATCGTGGCCATCGGGGGAGAGGGTTCCATGGGGGTGGTCAAGGACCTTCACCGCGACGGCATCCCAGTGGTCGGCGTTCCCAAGACCATCGACAACGACATCGGTCTCACCGAGATGACCTTCGGGTTCCAGACCGCGGTGCAGATCTGCACGTTCTCCATCGACCGCCTCCACACCACCGCCGAGAGCCACGACCGGGTGCTGGTGGTCGAGGTCATGGGTCGCCACGTAGGCCACATCGCCACCTGGGCGGGCCTCGCCGGAGGCGCGGCGGTGACGCTGGTGCCCGAGGAGCCCTTCGACATCGAACACGTGGCCTCGTTGATCTCGGGCCGCCATCAGCGCGGCCACTGGTCCTCGATCGTGGTGGTGGCAGAAGGTGCCGTCCCCGTAGAGGGCACCATGCCGATGCCGGAGATACCAGTCGACGTGTACGACCACCAGGTCCTGGGCGGGATCGGCCACCGGGTTGCGGCCGAGATCGAACGGCGCACCGGAATCGAGAGCCGCACCACCGTGCTGGGCCACGTGCAGCGGGGCGGAACTCCGGTGGCCTTCGATCGGGTCCTGGCCACCCGGTTCGGGGTGGCGACCGTGGATGCTGTGGCCGACGGTGCACTGGGGCAGATGGTGGCGCTCCAAGCCGGGGAGATCACCAGGGTTCAGGTGGCCGACGCTGTTGGTCACCTGAAGATGGTCGAACCCGCCATGTTGCGCACCAGCGCCATCTTCCAGGTGCCCTACGACCGCACCTGACCCCGAAGCTGTGTGGCCGCCGATGGTGTTGGCGGTCCGACGAGCTGGAACCGTAGGACAGGGTGGATCCAGGCCTAGATCCCGGGGGCAAGGGTCGGGTAGTCCTCGGCGGTGACCACCGCCTTGTTGCCGTTGTCGGTGGGGGCGTCGACCATTTTGCCGTCCACCAGGAACTGGATCTGGTCCATACCCGAGAACTCGAAGGTGGTGAACGCCAACTGGGCATAGGCCTGTTTTTGAGACTGGCCGCTGATGTCGTTGATCTCGCTGGTCAGGTCGACGATGGCCACCGAGTCGCCGACGACGGCGGACAGGATCTTGGTTCCCGACGGCAGGGCGGTGGTGAGATCCCGAGGTGGCTCACCCAGGGTGAAGGCCAGGGCATCGGCCAGAGTAGGAGCATCCTCCACCGGGAAGTCCACAGCGACCAGACGTTGATCCCCGATGAAGAATGCAGCGACGGTCGCGGCACCAGGGCGGTCTGTGGTGGTGGGGGTGACCCGGGAGTCATCCACGCTGGGATCGACGGTTGTGCGACTTATGGCGCGAGGTTCACCGTCGATGGGCACACCACAACCGGTCACGACTGTGGCGAGCACGGCCAGAGCCACCGCCAGCGTGATCAGCCAACGGCTCATGCGAACTCCTCGTCTCCGTCGTCGGCATCATCGGGGTCGTCCAACGCGGCCCATACCACCGGGATCTCGACTACGAACCGGGCTCCGGGCTCCTCGTCTCGACGGTCCTCGACCCACACCCTCCCCTTGTGCAGCGCAACGTGCTCGGCCACCAGGGACAGGCCCAGCCCGACCCCCTCGCTGCCGGTGCGGCGCCCCGACCCCGCCCCACGGGAGAAGCGGTCGAAGATGAGCTCACGCTCCTCGACAGGAACACCGGGGCCGGCGTCCTCCACTGCGATCTGAAGCGCGGCCGGGAGCCGGGTCAGCTCGATGCGGGTCGGACCTCCGCCGTACTTGCGGGCGTTGTCCAAGAGATTGGCCACCACCCGGACCAGGCGCCGCTTGTCGGCCCGCACCACCACGTCGGCCAGCTCCGGATCGATCTCGATAGGGACATCGGGGCTCTGGGACCATGCCACAGACTGGTGCACCAGTTCGCCGGGACGGATGTCGGACAGGTCGAGACGGGCCGCGCCGGCGTCGAAGCGGGAGATCTCCAACAGGTCCTCTACCAGCTGCTTGAACCGGGCCACATCGGCCACCATCAGGTCGACGGCGGCCCGAGCCGATGCGTCGGGCATCTCCTCGCGCCGAGACGCCAACACCTCGATCGATGCCGACAGCGTCATGAGTGGTGACCGCAGCTCGTGGCTGACATCGGACGCGAACCGACCGTCACGGTCGATGCGACCTTCCAACACCTCGGCCATGTGGTTGAACGAGGTGACAAGCACCCCCAGGTCGGGGTCGTGGGCGGCGCCCAGGCGGGTATCGAGCCGGCCACCGGCGATGGCCTCGGCCGCCACCGAAACCTGAGCCAATGGTTTGAGGGTCCGGCGACTGGCCCACCAGCCCACCGCGGCGCCGGCCATGGCGGTGACCACCGCAGACCCGAAAAGCGAAGCCGAGAGCGACTCGAGCGCATCTTGGGTGTCGGCTAGGGACACGAACTCGAAGTACAGCCCGCCAACCGAGGGCAAGGGGACACCTATCAATAGCTGAGGTTCGCCGTCGATGTTCACCCGCATCCGCGCCGGTTGGCCGGCCTCGACCATCTCCAGCATCTCCCGGGGGACCGCTCGCTCGTCGAAGGCTGTGGTCTGGTTGGTCCACGAACCCTGATCGTCACGGACCAGGGCCCGGGTAGCGCTCTCGCTCTCCAACGACGCCATCGTGGCCCGGAGCTGCTCGTCGTCGGTCTCCGATGCCAACTGCGGGGTCATCAAAGTGGCGTGTCGGAAAGCCTGGGTGGTGGCCACGCCCTCACGTTGGTTGACGATGCTCTCCCGGGTGAGACCCCAGGTGGTGGCGGCCAATAGGGCAGACATGAGCGCGGCGCTCAATGTGAAGGCCAAAACGATGCGAGACCGCAGCCCCAGTCTCGGGCCCCGCCAGCGGCGGCGGCGACTCGCTCCCCCCTGGGATGGGGCACGCGACGACCGTCGCCGCTTCTTGCCCTCGGACCGGCCTGGGGATCGGAGGGATCTCCGGTCGGGAAACCTTCCGACGCGAGCCGGTCTGGCCCGGCGGCCCCGGCAGCCGAGGCGGAGGAAGACGCGGTGGTGCTCAGGGCAACAGCTTGTAGCCCAGCCCGCGCACGGTCACAACGTGGCGGGGGTTGGCCGGATCGGCCTCGACCTTGGTGCGAAGGCGCCTCACGTGAACATCGACCAGCCGGCCATCGGCGAAGTAGTCATAACCCCACACCTTGTCCAGCAATGCTTCTCGGCTGAACACCTTGCCCGGTGAGGTGGCCAGTTCGACCAGCAACTTGAACTCGGTCTTGGTCAGGTGGATCTCTGTGCCGTCCCTTCGGACCATGCCCTGATCGGGGGCGATCTCCAGATCACCGAAGCGAAGCTGAGGCGCACCTGGGTCGGCCGAACGGACCCGACGCAACAAGGCCCGGATGCGAGCCGACAGCTCCTTGGGGGCGAACGGCTTGGTGAGGTAGTCGTCAGCTCCGGCTTCGAGGCCAGCCACCACATCGTGGGTGTCGTCTCGGGCGGTGACCATCACGATCGGAACATCGGAGTGGCGGCGGATGGCCCGACACACCTCGAAGCCGTCGATGTCGGGCAGCATGATGTCGATCAACACCACATCGGCAGGTGACTGACTGAAGATGGCCAGAGCGTCCTCGCCGTTCTCGGCTTCGGCCACCGTCCAACCCTCGTCTTCGAGGGCCAGCTTCACCGCCGTGCGGATGCGTTCGTCATCTTCGACCGTCAGGATCCGGATCGCCACAGCGGCGATGCTAGTGCCGGGCCTGGCCCCCAAGAGGTGGCATGAGGCCGTGGGCCGGTGGTTCAGACCGTCATGGCATCGCATTCGGCCAGGACGGCGTGGAGCTCATCGAACACCGCCGCGGGAGCCGCGATCACGAAGTCGCTCGAGGGCGGGGCACCCCGCATGCCTTCGCAGCGGGCGCCGGCCTCGGTTGCCACCAGAGACGCGGCGGCATGGTCCCACGGATTGAGACCGACCTCCCAGTAGCCGTCGAGGCGACCGCACCCGACCCAGCACAGGTCCAGGGCAGCAGCGCCGCTACGACGTATGTCGGCAACCTGGTCGATCACCCGGCCGACCACCGCGGCCTGGCGTCGTCGCCGGGCCGGGTCGTAGCCGAACCCGGTCCCGATCACTGCTCGAGCCAGCGACGGTGGATCCGAAACCCGGATCCGGGCATCGTTGCGAAATGCCCCACCATCACGGGTGGCGGTGAACACGTCTTGGTGCATGGGTGACACCACCACTGCGGCCACGGTCTGAAGTCGGCCCTCGGGCCCGAGCGTCTGAGCCGCGATCGACACGCAGAACCCGGGCATCGAGTGCACGAAGTTGACGGTGCCGTCGATCGGGTCGACACACCAAGTCACCCCGCTGGTCCCCTCCACGTCGGCCCCCTCCTCGCCCTGGATCGAGTCGTAGGGCCTGGCCGCCAAGATCGCTTCTGTGATCCGACGTTCGGCCCAACGGTCCATCTCGGTGACCAGATCGGTCCCCGTCGACTTGGACGAGACGGTGGTGGCCCGGAGGTCGCCGTCGAGGGCTCGGACCAGCTCGGCCGCCACCTCCTCGGCCACGGGCCGGGCCACCGCCAACAACTCGGGACCCGATGCCGCGGCGCTATGGGTGTTCGTCGTTGTCACGGAATCAGGACCGGCCCCGTCGGGCGGCACCGGGGTCACCGGTCTGCTGGATGGTGTGCCACTCACCCATGGCCCGCATGACCAGAACCGACAACACGGCGACACCGCCCGCGGCCACCACCGCTCCGACCACGCCGCCGACCCCGGGAAGGATGCTGCCGTCGTCGACCTGGAGGGCGGTGAACTTCCAACCGATCAGACCGCCGCAGATTCCGGCCAACACGATGGCTGCGAAAGCCAGGATGCGAGCGGTGGCGGGGGGAACGGCGGACTCGATGGGGCTGTCGTCGTCCATGGCGCGATGCTACGAGCCGGTGGACCGTAGAGTGGCCCCCGTGTTGCCGCTCGTGATCCTTCCCACCTATCAGGAGGCCGAGAACATCCGCAACGCCCTCACCCGAGTGCGTGAGGTCGTGCCCGATGCTCACGTGCTGGTGGTGGACGATGGCAGTCCCGACGGCACCGCCGACCTGGCCGACGAGGTAGCAGCCGAGCTGGGCCAGATCCATGTGCTGCGCCGCCCGGCCAAGGCCGGGTTGGGCCCCGCGTATCGAGCCGGATTCGCCTGGGGCATGGAACACGGTCACGACGTCTTGGTGGAGATGGACGCCGATGGACAACACGACCCAGCGGTGCTGCCCGAACTGATCTCCACACTGGAGACCGCCCCCGCTGACCTGGTCATCGGATCTCGCTACGTGCCCGGTGGTGCGGTGCCGGGTTGGCCCGCGAACCGTCGGATCCTGTCGCAGTGGGGTAACCGCTACATAGGTTTCATGCTCAAGCTTGGTATCAGAGACGCCACCGCCGGGTTCCGGGCCTACCGGACCTCGATCATCGAGAAGATCGGGGTCGATCGGGTTCGTGCCGACGGCTATGGCTTCCAGATTGAGATGGCCTATGAGGTCGTCAAGGCCGGTGGCCGGATCGTGGAGATCCCGATCACTTTCCGGGACCGCAAGCTCGGGGTGTCCAAGATGTCTCCGAGCATCGTTCGTGAGGCCTTGGTGCTGGTGACCAGGTGGGGCGTCCGTGACCGAGTCCGGCGAGTGCGGCGTCGGAGCTGACCGATGAGGGAATGGCTGGTGGCCGGCGCCCTGGTGGAGCTGGAAGAGGGCCTCCTGCTGGTGCAGAACCGCCGTCACGACGGACGGGTCGACTGGACCCCACCGGGCGGCGTGGTCGATCCTGGCGAGGCGCTCCTCGACGGGCTCACCCGTGAGGTGACCGAGGAGACCGGCTTGGTGGTGAGCGACTGGTCTGAGCCCGTCTATGAGATCCAAGCGGTGGCCCCCGACCTGGACTGGCACCTCACCGTTGTCGTTCACCGGGCCCTGGCCTGGGATGGCGAGCTGTGCGTGGCCGACCCTGACGGCATCGTGGTCGACGCCTGCTACGTGGCCATCGGGGAGTGCAACGAGCGTCTCGCCGGGTCGCCACCGTGGGTTCGTGACCCTCTGGGCCTGTGGCTGAACGAGCGGTGGGACACGGGTCGGGCGTTCCGATTCCAGGTGGAGGGCACCGACCACCGGTCGTTGCGGGTCTCGGCCCTTCCGTGAGCGGTGGAGGGGTCGCCCCCGTGGAGGCGCCGTCGATCCTCCACGTCGACATGGATGCGTTCTTCGCTGCGGTGGAACTCGTTCGCCACCCCGAGTTGCGGGGACGTCCGGTGGTGGTCGGGGGGTCCGGGCCCCGGGGGGTGGTGGCCGCGGCGTCCTATGAGGCTCGGGCCCATGGCGTGCACTCGGCCATGGCCGGGGTGACCGCTCGGCGCCTGTGTCCGCACGCGGTGTTCCTGCCCGGTGACCACGCCCATTACAGCGAGGTCAGCACCCGGGTGATGGCGGTGTTCGCCCGCTACACCCCGCTCGTCGAGCCGATCTCGCTAGATGAGGCGTTCTTGGATGTGTCCGGTGCCCGTCGCCTCATCGGTTCCGCCGAACAGATCGCCCACCAGATCCGCGCCGAGATCCGTGACACCGAGAAGCTCACCTGTTCGGTAGGGGTGGCCCGGGTGAAGTTCCTGGCCAAGTTGGCCTCGGAGGCAGCCAAACCCAAAGCCTCACCGACCGGTCCACGATTCGGTCCCGGCGTCGTGATCGTCGACCCGAGCCGGGAGACCGAGTTCTTGCATCCGATGCCGGTGAGAGCCCTGTGGGGCGTCGGACCGGCCACCCTGGTCAAGCTGGAACGCCTGGGAATAGCCACTGTGGGGCACCTGGCCGAGACCCCGCTGCCCACTTTGATCGCCGCGTTGGGGAAAGCCTCTGGAACCCACCTGCACGCCTTGGCCAACGTGGTCGACCCCCGGGGCGTTGTGCCCGGTCAACCCATGAAGTCGGTCAGTCACGAGGAGACGTTTCCAAGGGACCTCACCGATGCGGCAACGGTCCGCGTCGAGTTGGCTCGTTTGGCCGACGCGGTGGCATCGCGGTTGCGGGCATCGGGCACGGTGGGGCGCACGATTGGGGTGAAGGTCCGCTACGGCGACTTTCGCACCGTAAGTCGGTCGTCGAGTGTGACCGAACCCACCGACACCACCCACGAGATCACTCGTGTGGCCCGCTCCCTGCTCGATGGGATCGACCTGACACCTGGGGTCCGGCTGTTGGGGGTGAGCGTCACACAGTTGGGTGCCGGCTCGGTCCGTCAGCTCTCCTTGGATGATCTGCTCGTCGAGGCGCCCGGCCCTGGCGGAGGCGGCGATCGGGGTCAGCAGAGCCGGGTGGAAGCTGCGGTAGACGAGGTGCGGGCCCGCTTCGGAGCCCGCGCCGTGGGGCCGGCCAACCTCATCGGTCCCAATGGTCTGCGGGTGGCCCGCCGGGGTGCCCAGCAATGGGGACCGGTCGCCGGGCCGTCGTCCACCTCCGACGCTGACCACGATCATCCCGATAGCAACGACGACCCCAACGCCCGCCATCGCCACGACGGTTGGTAGGCGGCGCGGGTCGCGGACACAACCAACCGGCGACGCGCGTTCCTGGGGCTGATCGTTCCGCGTTGTGGGTCTAGGAATGCTGTGCGAAACTGACCGGGCCGCCGGTCCCCACCGGGGGTCCAGGGTTCGAAAGGGATCGAAGGGGTTCATCCGGTGCCGCTGTCAGAGGAAGAGCAACGCATCCTCTCTGAGATCGAGCAGCAGTTCTACGCGGACGACCCCAGGCTGGCCGGAGACATCAGCCGGCACTCGCTGTACGTCGAGTCGGTGAGCCGCATGAAGCGGGCCACCTTGGTCTTCCTGGTCGGTGTGGTCGTCCTGGTGGTCACCCTGGCCACCGCCGCCCCGTTCCCGGTGGCCTTCGGCGGCTTCCTGGTGATGCTGGGGGCGGCGCTGTGGTTCGAGCGCAGCCTTCGCCGACTGGGTCGAGCGGGCATGGACCAGCTGGCCGACTCGTTGCGGATCCCCGGTATTCGAACCCACCCCGCCTCGGACCAGCAGCCGCAACCCGACGACACGTCTGAAACCGACATCTGACCCGCATTCCCAGCGGCCGGCCACCGAGCTCTGCTGGACGGCTCCGCCTGGTGACGGACCGACAGTTAGGGGTTCGGGTGGATGCCGAACGCTTCGCGCCACGACAGGCGTCGTCGTACTCGTTGTCGGGCGGTCTGGCTAGCCAGCACCTGGTGGCGGAACTGTCGGCCCAGATCCACGGCCCGGTCGGCTTGGTCGGTCGTGGGGGGATCGGGCGACCATGCCGCGGTGGTGGTCAGGTCGGCAAGCTCGCCAAGCGTCGACGCGAGCTCACCTAGGCCGGGCGCAGCGCGAAGGACGACCTCCTGGTGGGTTTCGCTTTCTTCGGGCACGGTGCCGGTGTGCCAGCGCAACGGGTCGACGATGTCGGCCCAGGCGGTGGCCGTGCGTGACCGGGGGTCTTGTCCTCGTCGCCGCATCCGGCGTCTGACCCACGGTGCGGCAACAACGATGGCCCCGGCGATGATCACCACCGCGGCCAGGGCGATTGCTCCGCGCTGGAGGACGGAAGGTTCGTCTCGGTCTGGTGCTCCCAGCGAGGTTCCCCGGATGGGAGGGGGAGGGGTGGTGGCTGGCGGAGCGGGAACCGATGTTCCCGGTTGCAGCGGGATGGTGGTGGTGGAGGTGGTGGTGGTCGAAGCCGGTTCCTCGACACCTTGCTCCTGGGCTGGTGTAAGGCCGGTGTAGGACTCTGCCCCTGGGATCCCTCGTCCCTTGGTGGGTTCGAAGGGAACCCAACCGATGCCGGAGAAGTAGACCTCGGGCCAGGCGTGGGCGTGCACGCCGCGCACCCGGTGAAAGGTCGGGTCTTCGGCATCGGCGTCGCCGGGGGTGAATCCGACGGCCACCCGGGCCGGCAACCCCACCGCCCGCGCCATGGCCGCATAGGTGCCGGCGAACTGCTCGCAGTAGCCCGCTCCGGAATCCAAGAAGGCCACCAGGGCATCGTTGCCGTGGCCTTCAGGTACCTCGGTGCTGTAGGTGAACCGTTCGCTCTGGAAGAAGTCCTGGAGGGCGCGGGCCTGGTCGTAGCGGCTGTCCAGTCCGGCGACGACAGCCTCGGCTTCGGTTCGGACCCGCTCGGGAAGGTCGAGGGGAAGGTTCAAGTAGGTGCTTCGGATCTCGGTCGGATCAGAGCCGGCAGCGGCCCGCAGGACACTCGGATCGAGCACCGGCACCTCTGACGCCACCGTGTAGGTGACACCGTCGGAGGTGGCAAGGGAGTCGTCGACGATGAGCGTCGAGGAGTCCCGGTCCCACAGGAGAGGACCGCTGGACTGAGGTAGCTCCCGGGCCTCGAATGCCGCTGGAGCCCATAGCGCTCCAAGCCCGACGATCTCGAAGCCCTGGACCACCCGTCGAGTGGTCAGGGTGCGGTCGGTGGATGAAGGGAGGGTGCCGTCGGCATTTCGGAACTCGGCGCTGGAGGACCAGATCCGTCCGTCGAAGTGGTTGAGCGATGTGAGTCGCCAGTAGGCGGGGGCGGTGGAGCGGACCGTGAACATGACCCGGTTCGTCTGGCGCAGGATCCGACCCCGGACGTCGACGATGGGGCTCACGGTGTCACGCTGGGACCCACCGTCTTTGGTCTGACGCCAGCGGACCAGCGGATCCTGGCTGAACCCAGGCGCTAACGGGGCCAGGACAGATCCGGCCACAACGGCCACCGCCACCATGGCCAACCCGGTTCGACGAAGCGATGCTGCTCCCGCCATCGGCGATGACCCGAGCCAGGCGTCGCCGACACAGGCCAGGTGGGCCCGGTGGTTGGCCACATAGGTGAGCGTGGTCAACGCAAACGCCACCGCCGCTGCGACTCGGTGGTCGTCGCCGGACAGCACAGACACGAACCCGAACACGATCCCGGCAGGAACCAGAGCTTCGACGGTGGCTCGGAGGCGGAAGGCGGCCCAGTCAGCGAAGTGCACCGCGCCCCAGATCGCAACACCGGTCAGCAGTTGAAATCCGACCAGTGCCGGGGTGGGGGCGATGACGGTGCCGAACTCTCGACCCGCCGTCTTCGCCGCATCTGTTGCGGCCCGAATGGTGGCGGTGCTGGGGACACCGAACGCGAGGGTGTCGGGGAACAAGAGCCAGGCCGAGACCAGGGCCAGGCCAGTCAGCGAGATGAGGCTCGCCACAGCGGGGCGCAGTCGCGCCCGCCTGGCAGCGGTGGCGGTGGCGGTACCAGCAAGGGCGAACGCAACCAGATCGCCCAGGGACCCGGTGGTGTCATAGACCCGCACGAAACCCCAGACGACCGCGAGGTGAACGGCTAGGAGCGACACCTCGGCGGTGACCAGAGACACCCAGCGGCGCCCGGACCCGGGGCGGTCTCCTAGGGCACGTCCGTCATCGGAGCCGAAGGGTGAGTCGAGCGAGCCGAGCGGCGTCGGCGGCGGCGGCGGCGGTAGGGGAGGATCCAAGGTCACGGTGGCCAACGTCAGCCCCCCGATCCGGTTCGGCGAGCCCGGCTCCACCGGCTCGACCCGGCCCACATGGTGGACAACGCCGCGGCCACCGGCCGCCCCGGCTCGATGAGCGTCACCTCCACCTCCGGCGACGGCGACGGCGACGAGCCCGTAGGAGGCGTGGCCCCACCAACTGCGACGACCCGAGTTGTAGATCCGGGTCGGTGCAACAGACCCAGTTCCGCCCAGCCGTCTCCGGCCGGGGACCCGGTAACCAGGACCACGTCACCGGTGTCGGGTCGGGTCGAGACCCGCAAGGCCGGGAGCTCGCCGCCGCCATGACGGTCCACCACGGCCAGATGCTCCAACAACATGTCCAGCGCGGCGCGGGCATCGGTCGGTCCCGAGTCGGAACCGTCGGTCACCAACAGGCGAACTCGTAGGCCGCGCTCGGCGGCGGCGTTGACCAGCGAGGCTGCCGCCGATACCGCGGTCTCGAACGACGCCGCATCGATCCGTTCGGTTCTGGCTTCCAAGACGATGGTCAACTGGCCCTGCCACGCCGAGTCGTCCTGGCGGACCATTAGATCCCCGGTCCGGGCACTGGATGCCCAATGGATGCGACGCAGATCGTCCCCCACCACGTACTCCCGCAGAGACGCGAACTCGTCGCCGCCGACCATGCCGGCACGAGGGCGTGCCGGTCCTGAGGTCGCCATGTCTGCACCGGAACCAGCCATTCCCCCATGGAGTGGTTCGACCACCGGCAGGACGGTCAGCTCCAGCGGCTCGGCCAAGGTGATCGAGCGGGTGGCCAACCCGAACGGGTCGGTTCGGGTGGCCACGAGTGGCCCCACCCGAACCAGGCCGCGGCGCCGAGTCGGTAGCCGGTATCCGGCCCGGCGTCGGTCCCCGGGAGGGAGCGGGGCCAGGCGCAGCTCGGCCCCGGCTGTTCCCTCCACCGGATCGTGGATCGACACCAGCGGAAAGCGGCGACCGGAGCGGTTGGTCACCGACAGCTCCACCCGACTGGCGTCGCCGAGGTGAACACGGCGGGGGTGAATCGACCGTTCGACGTCGAGCACCGGTGCCGGCGTCGACACCACTGCCAACGCCGTCGCCACCAGTACCAATCCGGCCCCGGCCAATACGTACAGCTCGGGTAGCGCCAGGGTCCGGGCCGCGGCGATCAGGGCCAGAGACCCGGCCACCACCATCCATCCGGGGCGGGTGAGCGGCACCGTCGGCGCCGTTCAGCCCGGGTCTGGGGGCGGGACCGGCACCCGCGCCAACAGTTCAGCCACCACGTCAGCGGCTCTGGTCCCTCGTACCGACGCTTCGGGAGTGAGCCGGATGCGGTGGGCCAGGACGGGACCGGCCAGTTCCTTCACATCGTCGGGGATCACGAAAGCCCGGCCCCGAGTGGCGGCCCGGGCCCGGCTCACCCGTTGGAGCGAGAGCGTGGCCCGCGGCGAGATCCCAATGGCCACCGACGGGTGAATCCGCGATGCGTCAGCCAAGTCGACCAGGTAGCCCTGAAGGGCCGGGGCCACGTGCACGGTGCGAGCAGCGGCGATCAGACCGTTGACGTGGGCCACTCCCAACACGGCATCGAGGGTGGCAGGGGTAGCGCCAGCATCGGCGGGGTCCCGCAAGATGGCCAGCTCCGCGTCTCGGCCCGGATAGCCCATCGAGATCCGCATCAGGAAGCGGTCGAGCTGGCTCTCGGGTAGGGGATAGGTGCCCTCGTGGTCGGTGGGGTTCTGCGTGGCGATCACCATGAACGGCGACGGAAGCCGGTGGGTGACACCATCGACGGTGACCTGACGTTCGGCCATGGCCTCAAGCAGGGCCGACTGCGTCTTGGGAGATGCCCGGTTCACCTCATCGGCCAACACAATGCCGTTGCACACCGGTCCGGGACGGAACTCGAACCGTCCAGCGGAGCGGTCCCAGATGCTGACCCCGACCACATCGGCGGGAAGGAGATCAGGGGTGAACTGGATCCGCCCGAACGGCGAGGCGATCGATTGGGCCAAGGCCTTGGCCAGGGTGGTCTTGCCCACCCCCGGCACGTCTTCCACCAACACATGGCCTTCGGCGATGAGGCACAGCACCACCAGGTCGATGGCTTCGGCCTTGCCGTGGATGACCGAGGCCATGTTGGCGGTGAGGGCGTTGTGCAGGTCGGCGAAACGCTCGACGCCGTCTACGGCGGCGGGGGCGGTGGTGGACACGATGCTCCTGGGCGGTTTCGGGAACCCCCGAGGATACGCGAGCCGACCGACAACCAGGGCCAGGCCCGCCTCAAGTACCTGAGCGGATGGCGAGCCTCGGCGGAGGCAGCGTGGGTCACGATGGGTGGCCCCCGTCCACTCGGTGTCGGCTGGCTTTCGACACTGGTTCTCCAGGGATACGAGTCGGTTGTCGGGCTGGGTAGCGTCAGGGATCCGGTGGCGTGTCATGCTCACACGGTGGGTCGATCCGAAGAACTGGTCCTGGCGGTGGACATCGGTGGCACCAAACTGGCCGCCGGGCTTCTCGACGAGCGCGGAACCTTATTGCGTCACCACCAGGTACCCACCGAAGGAACCGACGGCGAGGCCCTTTTCGAGGTGCTGATCGCCCTGATCGGTACGGTCACCGAAGGCGTGACCCTGACCGACCTGGCCGGGTGCGGCGTGGGTACGGGAGGCCCGATGGGTGCCGGTGGGGAATGGGTTTCCCCGCTCAACATCGCACAGTGGCGTCGATTTCCGTTGCGAGACCGCCTGGCCGACCGACTCGGTCTGCGGACCTGGGTCGACAACGACGCCAAGGCGCTGGCCTTGGGTGAAGGGTGGCGGGGTGCGGCCCGCGGGGTCACCGACTACGTGGCGATGGTGGTCTCCACCGGGGTGGGCGGGGGGATCGTCTTGGACGGCCGGCTCCTGGAGGGAAGGGATGGCAACGCCGGTCACATTGGCCATGTGATCGTGGAGCCCGGTGGACGCATATGCGGGTGCGGGGCCCAGGGTTGTCTGGAAGCCGAGGCTTCCGGTACCGCCATCGGTGCCATCACCGGGACCCATCCCAAGGAGGCCTCGACTGAGGTGAAGGTTCGAACCGGAACCTTGGTAGGAAGGGCCGTGGCTTCGGTGGCCAACCTCTTGGATCTACATCTGGCCTGCGTGGCCGGCTCGGTGGCGCTGGGCTTCGGCTCGGTCTTCTTCGAGGCCGCGCAAGCCGAGATCGAGCGTTCGGCTCGAATAGGCCATGCCCAGGGCACGCGCATCGTGCCCGGAGGTCTCGGCTCGGACGGCCCGCTGGTCGGTGCCGGGGCGGTGGCGTGGCGAGGTCTG
The DNA here is from genome assembly GCA_016702505.1 of Microthrixaceae bacterium. Lineage (NCBI taxonomy): Bacteria > Bacillati > Actinomycetota > Acidimicrobiia > Acidimicrobiales > Microthrixaceae > Microthrixaceae bacterium. The sequence goes on along the minus strand of JADJDU010000030.1, from coordinate 399,281 downwards.
GGCGTCGACGTGGGGGTGCGATGAACGCGCCCGGTGTGGGCTGGTGGCTCCGGGCCGCGGGCGCGATAGTGCGTCATCCCAGCATGTGGGTCACCGCGGTGGTCGTGGCCCTACGCCTAGCCCGACCCGGCTGGTGGAGGCGGGCACCGTTCCTGCCGCTGCCCGATACCGACTACCTCCGGTTCCGCATGGAGACCCAGTACGGCGGAGACGGCACCCACGAACCCGACCCGGCCGACCTGGTGGACTACCTGAGTTGGTGTCGATCGAACACCTGGGGGTGATGGTGGCTGGAGGGGTCGGGCTGGACGAGCTGGTCGACCTGGCCGATCGGGGTGAGGTATCCGACATCGACCTGTGGCGGGTCTCGATGCCGTTGGTCAACCCTCACCGTGCTGCTCACGGCGACGAGTCGGTTCGCCAGGTCGTGATCGTGCGGCTGGTGCTGGGCGACGGAACCGAAGGCTGGGGCGAGTGCCCGACCCTCACCCATCCCACCTACGCATCCGAATACACCGCGGGCGCTTTCGCGTTGTTGCGAGACGAGCTGGTGCCGTGGTTGCTTGGTGGGGTGGGAGGTCCTCCCATCGGTCATCCGATGGCGGTCTCGGCGATCCTGGGGGCTCGGCTCGATGCCGTCCTCCGCGGTCGGGGCGAGTCCCTGGTAGATCGGCTGGGATCCCGTTTCGGTCGGCCTGAACCCACGGTGGCGACCACGGCGGTGATCGGCCTAGGAGCCGACCCCGAGGCCACGATCTCGGCGGTGGCTCGGGCGGTCGAAGGGGGAGCAGTCATGGTGAAGGTCAAGGTGTCACCACGGCCAGTCGACCTGGCGATGATCGGGACTGTTCGGTCGATCTGGCCCGATCTGGCCCTGGCCGTGGACGGAAACGGGACGCTCGACACCAGATCGGTGGACCAGCTCGAAGGGCTGGGCCTGGCCTACGTGGAACAACCCGCGCCTACCGACGATCTGTTGGGGTCGGCCGCACTGGCCCGGCGGCTCTCGTGTCCGGTGGCCTTGGACGAGTCGGTGACGTCCATGGCCGCGCTGGAAGCAGCCTTGACCTTGGGAGCGGGGTCGGTGGTGAACATCAAACCAGCCCGACTGGGTGGCCCGATGGCCGCGGCGGCCCTGGCTCGGGCTGCGGTCGACGCCGGATGTGGGGTCTTCGTCGGCGGGATGCTCGAGACCGCGGTGGGGCGGGCGACCGCTCTGGCCGTGGCGGCCATGCCGTTTTGTACCTTTCCCACCGATCTGGGGCCGTCCAGCCGGTATTTCGCGGAAGACCTGGCCCAACCGGTGAACGCCGACGGTTCCGGTCGCTTGGTGGTGCCGAGCGGGAATGGATGCGGAGTCACCCCCGACGTCGGTCGGCTGGCCCAGGTCGAGCTCGACCACCACCATCGGTCCCGGTGAGCCCTTCCCCCTGGTCGGTCGACCGGTGTCGAGGCGAGGCCGCCACCTTTCACGATCGGCCCTGGCCCGACCCGCTGGTTCGCGCCGTCTGGTGGTTCGAGGCTGACGGTCCCACCGTGGTTCTCGGCTCGACCCAACGCCACGAACTGATCGACTCCGATCGGGCTCGGGCCGGTGGGGTGAGGGTGGTGACCCGACGCAGCGGGGGAGGGGCGGTGTGGTTGGCCCCCGGCGAGGTGACCTGGGTCGACGTCTTGGTGCCCGTTGTCGATCCGCTGTGGGTGAACGACCTGGGGCGGGCAAGCCACTGGCTGGGCCAGGCCTGGAGTTCCACGCTGGCTGACCTTGGCATTGGGGGAACCGTGGTCCACCGGTCAGGCATGGTGCGCACGGAGTGGTCGGACCTGGTGTGCTTCGCCGGGCTAGGTCCGGGCGAGGTGACCTTGCGCGGCGCCAAGGTGGTGGGAATCTCTCAACGCCGAACTCGGGCCGGGGCCCGCTTCCAGTGCGCGCTGGTCCACCGCTGGGATCCGGTGCCGTTGCTGGACGTGTTGGCCTTGTCGGATCCCGAGCGTCAGCGAGCCCGCCGTGAGCTGACCGATGTGGCCGCCGGGGTGACCGTCGACCCCGCGGATGTGGTGGCCGCCTTGGTCGCCAACCTTCCCTGAGGCGACTGGCGGCAGCCCACATTCCGTCCCGGTCAGGGTCGCTCGTTTGGGCCTTCCAGTCTCCCCATGCCGTGTTCACGGGTCGGTCCGCCTGTGTCGGCGCACCTCCTTGGCGGTCGTTGGTCACATTTCTGCATGAAAGACGGGCCAAAACCGCAGGTCAGCGTGATGAACGGGTACTTGCATAGGGTTCTAAGGGGAGTATGATGGGAAGCCATGGAGGCTATCGGAGGGGATGACACGGCGGGGGCAGCCATGGGGCTGACCTCGGCAGGGTCGCCTTCGACCGGACTTCCCGTTTTCGGGCACGAACCGCTCTCGGGGTGGGCAAACGGCAAGTTGGAACCCAACGGACGCCTGATCATCCCCGCCGTGTTTCGCTATGCCTTCCCCGACGGCTTCATGCGGGTTAGGTCTCGCGGCGACCAGTGCCTCGTCGCCTATTCGTTGCGGGCTTTCGATGTGTTGGTCGACGACGTGATCCGCCGCAACGGCGGGCCCGGGGTCGATCCCCGGCTGCGCCAGTCCGCCTACAGCTCGGCTCACAAGGTGGCAATCGATCGTCAGTTCCGAGTTGTGATCCCCGCCGAGGCACGCGACGACGTGGCGCTCGGTGAAGAGATCGTCTTCTCTGGCCAGGTCGAAGCCCTGCACATCTACCCCGCCAAGGTCTTCCACCAAGAGGTGAAGAGCCGGTTCGGGGACTTCGACCTCATGCTCGACAGCCACTCGGGCCTACCCACAGATCCGGCATGAGCGTCCTCATGTCCGATCCCCGTCCCTTCACCCATGTTCCGGTCATGGTCGACCGGGTCATCGATCTGTTCGCCCCGGTGCCGGCAGGCACGGTGGTGGACACCACCCTTGGCGGCGCCAGCCACTCGGCGGCCCTGCTCGATGCCAGAGAGGATCTTCGGATCCTGGGCATCGACCGGGATCCGCAGGCCCTGGCCGCGGCGCGCGCCCGTCTGGCCCGATTCGGGCCACGGGCCGAGGCGTTTCACGCCCGCTCCGATCAGCTGGCCGCGGTGGTCGCCGCGTCTGGCGCCGCCAGCCAATCGATCACCGGGGTCTTCGCCGACCTCGGCGTGTCCTCCCCCCAGTTCGACGACGCCGAGCGCGGCTTCTCGTATCGCCACGACGCGCCACTGGACATGCGGATGGACCAGGAGAGCGGGCCGTCGGCTGCGGACCTGGTCAACACCCTTCCCGAAGCCGAGCTGGCCCGGCTGTTGCGGCGGAACGCCGATGAGCGCTTCGCCAGCCGGATCGCCAAGTTCTTGGTAGCCGCCCGACCGGTTACCACCACCGGACAGCTTCGTGACGTCATCCTGGCTGCCATACCGGCGCCCGCCCGCCGGACTGGGGGCCACCCGGCCAAGCGGACGTTCCAAGCCCTTCGCATAGCGGTCAACCAGGAGCTCGACGTGCTGGGTCCGACGCTCGACGCCGCTCTGGACGTGCTCGCCCCAGGAGGCCGGCTGGTGGTCATCTCCTACCACTCCGGTGAGGACCGCATCGTCAAGGCTCGGTTCCGAACCGCAGAGACCGGGGGGTGCACCTGCCCGCCAGGGCTGCCCTGCGGCTGCGGTGCCGTACCCGTCGCCCGTCTGCTCAAGCGGGGTGGCTGGGTCCCGGACGCATCTGAGATCAACGACAACCCGCGGGCGTCCAGCGCCCGCCTCCGTGCCGTGGAGAAGCTGCCATGACCGCTACCGCAACTGCACCTGCTTCTGCTCCGGCTCGTCGGGCACCGCGCCCCGCGCCCCGACCCCGGGTGCGTGTGGTCGAGGCCACCTCGACCAGTCATGCGGGCGCCCGCCGACAGACGGCGACCAGGGGCCGGGGCGATCGACCCGGCACGACTTCATCCATGGCCGCGGGGTCAAGGGTGGCAGCGCCCAAGGCTCAGACCGCCCAGAGGCGCGTCGCTCCTACCCGCACGGGCGCGGCCCGGTTGCAGGTGGTCGAGATGCCCCGCCGTCGATACCCGGTGGTGGCGGTGATGAGCGTGGCCGTGATCGTGGTCTTCGGTTCGTTGCTGATCTCGGCCATGGTCCACTCGATGCTGGTCAGTGGCCAGGCTCACCTCGATGATCTCGGCACGCAGATCCGCCACGAACGTCGTGGGCTAGAGGATGACCGGCTCCGCTTGGCCGAGGCGTCATCGCCCCAGCGTCTGGCGGCCGAGGCCGAACGGATCGGACTGGTGGTGGCCGAACGTCAGACCTGGATCCGACCCGGCTCCGACGCCGAACCGGTGGTGACCGGGGGCGACTCCACCCCGACGCCGGCCACCACTGACGGGTCAACAGATGCGGTATCCACCACCGACGATGACCGAGGCACTACTAACAGGACCGACCCGGACGCCGCAGTACAAGGGGAGGCCCGCCGGTGACCGATGTCATCGACGACGATCTAGATGACTTCTTTGCCCGGCCGCGCCCGGTAGTACCCGTAGCCCGAACCATCCCTTCCACCAAAGGAGGTTCGGCTCGAAGCGCGGCAAGAACCCAAGCCCCGAGCGAAGCGGGCCTCCCAGGCGGGAGGTCGGACCGGACGCTCCAGTTCTTCCGGCACCGATCGATCCGCGGGCGAACAAAGACAACCAAAGGGAGCGGGTCGTCGGCCCGTGCCCTCCCGTCCGGCGCCCCTGGACCGCGCCGGGCGGGAGGGGACGGGCCCGACGACGCGCAGCCCTCGGCCCAATGCCGACGTTGGTCGAGCCGCAACCGCACGGACCACCCCCACGGCCCGCCAGGCTCGGGGATCTCGTGTGCCCAGCCCCGCCCGGGCCACATCACGACCTGAGTCCTCACGCCTGGCGCCGACACGCGCCCGCGGCACCTCTCGTGTCGGTCAGCAATCGGCCGCCGAGAGTCGATCCGGGCTAAGGGCAGGCCTGGCGGGACTCCTGGGCCTGTCCGGTCCCAACCGTCGTGTGCTGCCACGACCGACCTTCGGCACGCGTCACCCCCAGCCGGTGGTGGCCCTGGACGGGGCCGCGTCGCGCCGGCTCACCCTGCGCCGCCTCACCTGGCTGGTGGTGATGGTCGTGGCCATGGCCGGTGCCATCGGCGCCAAGCTGGCCACGGTTCAGATCGCCCAACGTGACCGGTGGCAGGCGTGGGGCCTCGATCAACGAGACGGATGGCGGGTGATCCCAGCTGGCCGGGGCGCGATCATGGATCGCAACGGTCAGCCCCTGGCCATGTCGGTGGTGCGCCCCGACGTGGTTGCCGACCCGCTCAACGTCGAGGATCCCGCCGCCACCGCCGCCACCCTTGCCCCCATCCTGGGGCGATCAAGAGCCGAGCTGACGTCGCTCCTCGACCGAGACGGGCGGTACTCGCTGCTGGCCAAGGCCGTCGATCCCGAGGTAGCCGAGGAAATCAACGAGCTTCGCCAGGCCCAGGACCGAAAGGCCCGTTCGACCGGGGACGACGATGTCCGCACCCTCGCGGGCATCGACCTGGTCGACCGGTTGGTGCGTCAGTACCCCGTGGGCAACCTGGCTACGTCGATCGTGGGACGCACCGTCGTGGACGGTGGCGTGGACACATCAGGCCGTGAAGGTGTGTCGGGAATCGAAGAACAGTTCGACGACATCCTCACCGGTGAGCCCGGCCGGCTCCAATACGAACACGACCCGAACGGGCGGACCATCGCCGGCGGGACCCAGACCATCGATCCGGCCCGACCCGGAACCAACGTCTACCTCACCATCGATCAGGCCCTCCAGTACGAGTCGGAGAGGGCCATCGCCGATCAGGTAGAGGCCACCGGAGCCGCCGGCGGCATGGTCCTCATCATGAGGCCGAGCACAGGCGAGATCTTGGCCATGGCCAGCGTCGCCCCCAACGCCGAAGGCGAGGCCGTAAACACCCGAGATAACCGCTCGGTCACCGCGGTCTACGAACCCGGTTCGGTGAACAAGGTGATCACCGTGGCCGGCGCCATGGAGGAAGGCCTGGTGGAAGCAGACACGATCCTCCAGGTACCCGATCACCTCACCATCTACGACAAGACGTTCCGCGACCACGACCCCCACCCGGTCCGGTCCTGGTCTGTGACCGACATCTTGGTCACCTCGTCCAACATCGGGACCATCAAGCTGGCCCAGGAACTTGGCCGTGACAAGGTGGACTCCTACCTGCGGGACTTCGGGTTGGGCTCCAGCACCGGCTTGGGGTTCCCCAACGAAGAGAACGGGATCATGTTGGACCTCGACGACTGGTCGGGGACCTCGATCGGAGCCATCCCCATCGGGCAGGGCATCGCCGTCACCTCGCTTCAGATGCTGTCGGCCTACAACGCCATCGCCAACGACGGGGTGTACGTCGCCCCCCGATTGGTGGCAGCGACCGACCCCGGTACCGGTCGGGTCGACGCCTCGCCCTCTGATCGCCGTCGGGTGATATCGGTGGAGACGGCCCAAGCCGTCCAGCAGATGCTCGAGAAGGTGGTCACCGACGGCACCGGCAAGCGGGCCCGCATCGCCGACTACCCGGCCGCCGGCAAGACCGGTACCGCCCGGATTCCCCAAGGAGTCGACCCCAGCGACGGGTACCTCGGCCGGGACGGTCGCTACCACTACCAGTCCACCTTCTTGGGTTTCGTGACCGGGGCGGACCTCTCGGTGCTGGTCACCCTGGAAGATCCTCAGACCTCCACCTACGGCGGCGAGGTGGCGGCCCCGGTGTTCAGCCAGCTCGCGGCCGTTGCTCTCCTGCGTTCCCAGACCCCTCCGCCCGCCCTGCTGGAGCGGTCGGCCACGACTGTCCCCGAGTTGAGTGCCACGGCCCGCTCCGGCCGTGACGAGGATGCCGGTTCGGTCACCACCACCAAGCCCGAAGGCTGATCGTCGTGAACCTGGAAGCCCTGTTGAGGGTTCTGGACGGCCGCACCGCCATGGCCGGCCTCGATGTGCAAAACCTGGGGACCGAGGCCGGGGCAGTCGAACTGCGGGCCGCCACCCACGACTCGCGCCTGGTGGTACCTGGTGACGTCTTCTGCTGCGTTCCGGGTCGCAACCACGACGGCCACGATCACGCCCCCGCCGCCGTGGCGGCCGGAGCTGCCGCGCTGTTGGTGGAGCGACCTCTGGGCCTCGGAGTCCCCGAACTGGTCGTGGCCGATGTGCGCCGGGCGATGGGACCGCTGGCGGCCGCCCTCCTCGGTGACCCCTCCCACACCCTCGATGTCGTCGGTATCACCGGAACGAACGGCAAGACCACCACGGCCCAGATGTTGGCCTCGATCCTCAACCGGGCCGGGCGCAACTGCGGGGTGATCGGAACCCTGACCGGCGTGCGAACCACCCCCGAAGCCCCCGAGCTTCAACAGCTTCTGGCCGCCTTTCTCGCCGAGGGGCGCCGGTCGGTGGCCATGGAGGTCTCCTCGCACGCCCTGGATCTGCACCGCGTGGACGGAACGCGCTTTCGCGTCGGTGTCTTCACCAACCTGAGTCGAGACCACCTCGACCACCACCACGACATGGCCGCCTACTTCCAGGCCAAGGCCGCGCTGTTCACCCCTGAGCTGTGCGACCAGGCGGTGCTGTGCACCGACGACCCCCACGGCCGGCTTCTGCTGGACGCGGCCCAGATCCCCAGCATCGGGTACTCGATCGAGGACGCCGCCGACCTGAAGATCGCGGCATCGGGTTCACGGTTCGTCTGGCGGGGGGAGTCGGTGAGCATCGCAATGCCGGGGCGGTTCAACGTCCTCAACGCCTTGGCCGCAGCCACCGTCGCCGATCTGCTCGGTGTGCCCCATTCGGTCATCGCCCAAGGCTTGGCCGACCTCGGTCCCATCGCCGGCAGGTTCGAGATGGTCGACGAGGGCCAGCCTTTTCTGGCTGCCGTCGACTTCGCCCACACCCCCGATGGCCTGGACAACCTGCTGGTGGCGGCCCGGGAGCTGGCTGGCGAAGGCCGGGTGGTAGTGGTGTTCGGAGCGGGGGGAGACCGTGACCCCACCAAGCGTCCCGAGATGGGAGAGGTGGTGGCCCGTCTCGCCGATGTTGTGGTCCTCACCACCGATAACCCCCGACACGAGGACCCGGCTGCGATCATGGCAGCCGTGAAGACCGGATTGGCCGACCATCCCGACGTGACCGTGGAACCCGACCGGGCCACGGCGATCGGGCTGGCCGTGGACCGCGCCCGACCGGGGGACGTGGTGTTGATCGCCGGTAAGGGCCACGAGACCACCCAGACCATCGGTGACGTGATGACGCCGTTCGTGGACCGTGAGGTGTTGTCGTCGGCACTTCGGTCCCGTCGATCCGAGGGGGCCTGGTGATCGCGCTGCTCATGGCCGGAGGTCTCAGCCTGGCTGTGTCCCTGGTCGGCACCCGCTACCTCATCGAGTGGCTCCGCCAGCACGGCATCGGCCAACCGATCCGTGAGGAAGGCCCCGAAGGGCACCACACCAAGGCAGGTACGCCGACCATGGGAGGCATAGCCATCGTGGTGGGGGCCGTCGTGGGTTACACGGTCGCGCACCTCCGTAGCCGGGTGGTGTTCACCCGAACGGGCATGTTGGTGCTGGCCCTGGTGGTCGGGGCTGGAATCGTCGGCTTCCTCGATGACTGGATCAAGATCCGCACTGCCCGAAACCTCGGTCTGAACAAGCGGATGAAGGTCCTAGGGCTGCTCAGCGTGGCCGTCGGTTTCGGGGCGTTGACCGTGGCGTTCACCAGCGTCCACACCTCCTTGTCGTTCACCCGCCACGACTCGTTCGTGAACTCGAACTGGCTCAACATCGATTTCGGTCGCGTTGGCTGGGTGGTGTGGGCCGTGCTGCTCATCATGGCCAGCACCAACGCCGTCAACCTCACCGACGGCTTGGACGGGCTGGCCGCCGGGTCTTCGATCTTTTCTTTCGCGGCGTTCACGATCATCGGGTTCTGGGCGTTCCGCAACCCCGAGATCTACCAGGTGGAACATGCCCTTGACCTGGCCGTGGTCGCGGCGGCGATGTTGGGCGGATGCACCGGGTTCTTGTGGTGGAACGCGTTCCCGGCCCGGATATTCATGGGTGACACGGGGTCGCTGGCCATCGGGGCGGGAATGGCCGGCCTGGCTCTGACGCTCAACACCGCGCTGCTGTTGCCGGTGGTGGGGGCGTTGTTCGCCATCGAGACGATCTCGGTCATCCTCCAAGTGATCTCGTTCCGGGGATTCGGAGGACGGCGGATCTTCCGCATGGCTCCGATCCACCATCACTACGAGCTGAGCGGTTGGCCCGAGACCACCGTCATCGTTCGCTTCTGGATCGTGGCTGGCCTGGCCACCGCTCTGGCGCTCGGCATGTTCTACGCCGATTTCGCCACCATTCCCGTCGTCAACACCGCAGTGCCCACCGTCCCCGCCGCGCCGTGAGGGTCCAGCCATGACATCGATCGCCCATCCCTCGCTTCGGGGCCACCCAACCCGTCGGGTCGCCTCTCGTTGGAGCATGCCCGGAACCGCCACCGGCACCTCTTGGGTGTTGGCCGCGCTGGTCACGGTGCTCAACATGATCGGGCTGGTCATGGTGATGTCGGCGTCGGCGGTGGTGTCGGTGCGCGAGGACGGCATCCCCTGGACCTACTTCCAACAGCAGATCGTCTGGACCTTCCTAGGCACCATCGGTCTGCTGGTTGCCATGTCGGTGTCGTTGGACTTCTGGCGTCGGAGAGCTCGGTTGTTGCTGGGCATCTCCGTCGCCACGCTGGTGGCGGTGGTGGTTCCCGGGGTGGGTGTCACCAACAACGGTGCCACCCGGTGGTTGGCGGTGGGACCCGTACAGGTTCAGCCTTCGGAGTTCGTCAAGTTCGCGTTGTTGCTGTTCGTGGCCGACCTGCTGGCCCGTCGCGAGCACCGCATCGACGATTGGCGGTGGGGGCTGGCACCTGTCCTCACCTACTTGGTGCTCATCGGTGCGCTGATCATGGCCCAGCCCAACCTGGGCACCACGATCATCATCGGCCTCACCACCTTGGCGGTGCTGTGGGCGGCGGGCACACCGTCTCGCCCGTTGGCCGCCACCGCGGGAGTTTTCGCGCTGTGCGCAGGCCTGTTCGTGGCCATCGAACCATTTCGCCGTAAGCGGTACATGGCTTTCCTCAACCCCATGAGCGATCCCTATGGAGACGGTCTCCAGAATGTTCAGTCGCTGGTCGCCATGGCCAACGGTGGACTGTTGGGTCGCGGCCTGGGTCGTTCCACTGTGAAGTGGGGATTCTTGCCATTTGCCTGGACCGACTTCATCTTCGCGGTGATCGGCGAGGAGTTCGGCATGCTGGGAGCGATGACGGTGGTGTTCTTGTTCGTGGCCTTTGCTGCCCTCGGCGCCTACATCGCGTCGCAGGCCGCCGACCGGTTCTCGATGCTGGTGGCGGTGGGAATCACCACGTGGATTTCGGTCCAGGCCTTCTTGAACATGGCCGCGGTGGTGGGGGTGGTGCCCATCACCGGTGTTCCGTTGCCGTTCATCTCCTACGGCGGTTCGTCCATGCTGGTGACGCTCACCGCGGTGGGGATGCTCATGAACATCGCCCGCCATCCGGCGTCGCGGCCCGCCGACGGTGTCAACTCGGCTGGCCGTCGCGGCCGAACCCGCCAAGGCGGCGGTGGCGTCGGTCGAGAGCGAGCCCGGACCAAGACCGGGGTCACCCACTGATGTCGGAGCGGGACGAGCCGGTAGCGGCACACGGCGACTCGGAGCGACCGGCGCCTTCCCCGTCGGGTCGATCCGCAGGCGGCGGCGATGTGGCTACGTGGGCTGTCGTGGCCGGAGGAGGAACGGCAGGCCACCTCCTGCCCGGTTTGGCCTTGGCCCGAGCGCTGGTGACCGGTGGCCGTGACCCGGCTTCGATCCACTTCGTGGGCTCCGCCCGCGGCCCAGAGGGGATCATGGTCCCCCAGGCCGGGTTCGCGGTCGACCTGTTGCCGGGGCGCGGGATCCAGCGTCGGCTCACCCCGGCCAACGTGGTGGCCGTCGTCGACCTGATACGAGCCATGTTCAAGGGATTCGCCCTGGTTCGCCGTCATCGGCCGTCGGTCGTGGTGGTGTTGGGGGGCTACGCCTCCTTCGCCTGTGGGTTGGGGGCTGTGCTCTTGCGGATTCCGATCGTGTTGTTGGAGCAGAACAAGAAGGCGGGTGCGGTCAACCGGCTGCTACGACGGGTGGCCCGGGCTGCGGCGGTGTCCTTCGCCGGTACCGATCTCCCTCGTTCGGTGGTCACCGGTAACCCGCTGAGACCTGAGATCAGGGAGATGGCCGAGCATCCCGACCCGGCCGCGGCCCGGGCCGCTCTGGGCCTGCCCGCCGATCGCACCGTCATCGGCGTCTTCGCGGGCTCGCTTGGTTCCAGGCGGATCAACGAGGCCGTCAAGGGCCTGGCGGAACGGTGGGCCGATCGGTCCGATCTGGCCATCCGCCACGTCATCGGTTCGCGGGACTTCCACGACTTCACCGCCGACGCGCCGGTGCCGCCACCGGGGGGGCTGGTGTACCAACAGGTTCGATACGAGGACCGCATGCACCTCCTGCTCGACGCCTCCGATCTGGCGGTTACCCGTGCTGGCGGTAGCGTGTTCGAGTTGATGGCGGCCGGGTTGCCATCGATCCTGGTTCCTCTCCCCATCGCTACCCGAGACCACCAGATGGCCAACGCCAAGGCGGTGGCCGCCACCGGCGGCGCGGTCGTTGTGCCCGACGCCGAGCTCGACGCCGACCGGCTCGAGACGGAGCTGACAGCCTTGTTGGGCGACCCCGATCGCCTGGAGGCGATGGCCCGCGCCATGCGTGGGGCGGCCAAGGTCGACGCGGCAGAGCGGGCCGGCGAGGTGGTCGAGGCCGTGGCCCGTGGTTGACGAGACCGGGGTGGCGGTGGATCTGAGCCGGCCGCGCCGAATCCACCTGGTGGGGGTGGGCGGCGCCGGCGTCAGCGCCATCGCGGTGATATTGGCCCGGCTTGGTCATGTCGTCACCGGGACCGATGTGGTCGTCACCGGGGCCTGGCCCGCGCTGAACGCTGCCGGTGTCGGGGTCGAAGCAGTTGGTGAAGCAGACCTGTTCACCACGACCGAAGCCATGGCCGCTGACCTCGTGGCCCACTCCACGGCGTTCCGACCCGCTCCCGAGACCGTGGCCGAGCTGGCTGCGGCCGGTGCGTTGGTGCTGGACCGGGCCGGGATCCTCGCTGGTATCTGCGCCCTGCGGCCCACCGTCGCCGTGTCTGGCACCCACGGCAAGACGTCAACCACCGCCATGTTGGCCACACTGCTAGACGAGGCCGGGGCCGACCCTTCGTTCCTGGTCGGTGCCCAGCCCGTGACCCTCGACGCCGCGGCACGCTGGGGCGGCGAGGCAGGTCTGTTCGTGGTGGAGGCCGACGAGAGCGACGGATCCTTCGAGCGGCTCGGTGCCCACACCGCGGTGGTCACCAACGTGGAGGAGGATCACCTCGACTTCTGGGGTTCGATCGAGGCGATCGAGGCCGGGTTCGATCGCTTCTTGGCCCAGGCCACCGTCGGAGTGGTGTGCATAGACAACCCCGACGGCAGCGGTCGGGTCGATCCGAGGGCGGTGGAGCTGGCGGCTCGTCACGACGCGGTGACGGTCGGGGAGTGTGCCGGGGCCGACTGGCGGATCCATTCGGTGCAAGTGGAGCGGCTCACCACCAGCTTCGGCCTGACCCACGGTGGCATCGAGGTGGGACCAGTGGAGATCGGCACCCCTGGGCGCCATCACGCCCGCAACGCGGCGGTGGCGGTGGCGGTGGCGGCGACCCACGGGATCCCGGTGGAGCGGGCTGTGGCTGCCGTGGGTCGGTATCGGGGTGTGGCTCGACGCTTCGAGGTCGTGGGCGAGGTCGACGGGATCACCGTGGTGGACGACTACGCCCACAACCCGGGCAAGATCCGCGCCCTGCTCGCATCGGCTCAGGAAGCGGGCTGGGATCGTGTGGTTGCCGTGTTCCAACCCCACCGTTATTCCAGGACCGAGGCGTTGGGAGTCGAGCAGGGCGCGGCGGTCGCCATGGCCGACGTCGTCGCGGTCACCGACGTGTACGGCGCTGGCGAGACCGCGGTAGCGGGTGTCACGGGCCTCACGGTGGCCCATGCCGCCCTGGAGGCTCGCCCAGGTGTCACGGTGGGTTGGACTCCGGGCCTGGACGATGCCCTGGCCTGGTTGCGAACCACGGTGAGGTCGGGAGACCTGGTCCTCACCATCGGGGCGGGAGATGTCCACCTCCTCGGTCCTCGCCTGCTGACCGTGTTGGCGTCACCCTCTCCGGCTCCGTCGACGCCGGACATCTCGGGGATCGGTCGTGGAGAGGTGGCGGGGGAAGGTGCTGTCGACACTGTCGACGGGAACGTAGACGGGGATGTAGGCGGGAACGCAGACGGGGATGTAGACGACGTTGTCGAACCCGGTGACCAGGGGGCCTGAGCTACCCATGAGCACCGGATTCGACAACCTGTTCGGCGCGGCAACCGAGGACGAACTGTCTCGGTTCGACCGGGCGCTGGCCGAGACCACGGGGCCTGGGTTGGCGGTGAGCCACCACGAACCGATCGGCCCGCTCACCACCTATCGGGTCGGCGGTGTGGCCGCCCGATTCGTTTCGGTGGACTCCGCCACTGAACTGCTCACCCTCGCCGGTGTGGTCGCCCGGGCCCCGCTGCCAGTCGTGGTCTTGGGGCGGGGCTCCAACCTGTTGGTCGCCGATGCCGGGTTCGGTGGCCTGGCCGTGCGACTCGGTGCTGGCCTGGCCGAGGTGACCGTCGGTGAAACGGTCGATGGATGGGCCACGGTTCGCGCTGGTGGCGCCGCCCTTTTGCCGGTGGTGGCTCGCATGACGGTGGCCGCTGGGCTCACCGGGTTCGAGTGGGCGGTCGGCGTTCCCGGCACGGTGGGCGGAGCGGTTCGCATGAACGCCGGAGGCCATGGTTCCGATATCGCGGCGTCGCTGGCGAGGGTCCGCGTCGTGGACCTCCGGCTGGGCGAGGATGGAGAGGTGATGCCGACCGATCTCGACCTGGGTTACCGCACCTCCTCGGTGGCGGCACACCAGGTGGTGGCCTGGGCCGAGCTGCGTCTAGCCCAGGGAGACCAGGCCAGGTCCGAAGGCGAGCTGTCCGAGATCGTGCGCTGGCGTCGTGACAACCAGCCCGGTGGACCCAACGCCGGATCGGTGTTCACCAACCCCCCGGGTGATTCGGCCGGCCGCCTGATCGACCAGGCCGGAGCCAAGGGCCTGAGGGTCGGGTCCGCCGAGGTGTCCACCAAGCATGCCAACTTCATCCAGGCCGACCCGGGCGGGTCAGCCGACGACGTGTTGGCGTTGATGCACGCCGTCAGCCGACGGGTCCGAGACTCGGCCGGCGTCACGTTGCACGCAGAGACCTGTCTGGTCGGCTTCACCCCGGACCAGCTCAGCGGGGAACGCCCCGATTCGGCCAGCGGCGAGGCGGGCCGATGAGCACCGGGACCCTCGAGCGTCGTCGGTCGGCATCTTCCCGGCCGCAGTCGTTCATCGACCCCCGGCTGGAAGCGCGTCGAGACGAGGTGTCCCGTGATCGGCAGCGACGGCGCTTCCGCCGGGTGGCGGTGGGGGCGTTGATCCTCGTGTCGCTGGGCGGCGCCTACGGCCTCACCCGCACCGCAGCACTCGACGTGGACGATGTCCTAGTCGAAGGGGCTGCCGGTCGAGCCCGCGCTGATGTGGTTCAGGCGGCGGATGTGGAACGGGGTACTCCGTTGCTCGATGTCGACGTCGCCGCAGTCGAACAGCGGGTTTCCGCCCTGGCTTGGGTCGACACGGTCGTCGTGCAACGGCGCTGGCCCGGGACCGTTTCGGTGGTGGTCGATGCTCGGATTCCGGTGGCGGTGGACACGGCCGGCGTCGCGGCCGATGGGTCGGGGCGGGTTCTGGGAGCAGCAGTACCGGGGACCACTTCCGACCTGCCCCTGATAGGCGTCCAGTTCGGCCCGCCCGGGACCCAGCTGGATCGGCGTCAGCGTCTGGTGCTCGAGGTGCTGGCGGCCATCCCCAGCTCGCTGGCCGAGGAGGTGGAGTCGGGGCAGCTGAAACGCTCAGACGTCTGGCTCACCCTCCGAGATGGCATAACGGTGCGTGTGGGGGATTCCAGCCGCATCCGGGCCAAGTTCGTCGCCATCGAAGCGCTGCTCGAACAGGCTGACCGGTCCACCATCGCCGCCCTCGACGTTCGGGTTCCGTCTTCTCCTTCGGTCACCCCGAAGCCCGGCACCGAGCGGGCCGAAGCTGCGTCCTTGACCGACCTCGATCCAGGGGGTGCATAATGTCGCCCATCCATCGAGGTTTACATAACCCTCGACCAAAGGTCGAGGGTTGGGCGCGGCCCACTTCGCTGTACCAACCAATCCATCCTTCTCCCGTCGGCCCGGCGAACCGGTCCGGCCTCACCCCATCCTCGTGGAGGTAGCACCCATGGCTGGCAACCCGCAGAACTACCTGGCCGTCATCAAGGTCGTCGGCGTCGGTGGCGGCGGTGTCAACGCCGTCAACCGCATGATCGACGCCGGCCTCAAAGGCGTCGAGTTCATAGCGGTGAACACCGACGCCCAGGCCCTGTTGATGAGCGACGCCGACATCAAGTTGGACATCGGTCGGGAGCTCACCCGAGGCCTCGGTGCAGGTAGCGATCCCGAGGTCGGCCGGTCCGCGGCCGAGGAGCATCGCCAGGAGATCGAAGAGGTGCTCCAGGGCGCCGACATGGTGTTCATCACCGCCGGTAAGGGCGGTGGCACCGGAACGGGTGCGGCCCCAGTGATCGCCGAGATCGCCAAGAACATCGGGGCGCTCACCATCGGCGTGGTCACCCGTCCGTTCTCCTTCGAGGGTCGTCGTCGGTCGGTGCAGGCCGAGTCGGGCATCCAGAAGCTCAAGGAGAAGGTCGACACCCAGATCGTCATCCCCAACGATCGGTTGCTCACCGTCTCCAACGAGAAGACGTCGATGATCAACGCCTTCAAGATGGCAGATGAGGTGCTGCTCCAGGGCGTACAGGGGATCACCGACCTCATCACCACGCCCGGTGTCATCAACACCGACTTCGCCGACGTGAAGATGATCATGTCCAACGCCGGCTCCGCCCTGATGGGCATCGGTCACGCCACCGGTGAAGGCCGGGCCCTGAACGCGGCCCGAGCCGCCATCTCCAGCCCCTTGCTAGAGGCATCGATCGAGGGGGCGCGTGGCATCCTGTTGTCGATTGCGGGTGGCAGCGACTTGGGTCTGTTCGAGGTGAACGAGGCTGCCGAGGTCATCCACGGCGTGGCCCACCCCGATGCCAACATCATCTTCGGCACCGTCATCGACGACGAGATGGGTGACGAGGTCCGGGTCACGGTCATCGCCGCTGGTTTCGACCGCTGGGACGAGAAGGCCGGCCGCGAACCGCGTCGGGCCGGTACCGCGGAGCGCACTGGTGAGGTGCCCGCCGCCCGCCCGGTGCGGACCAGCGATCTCTTCGACGACGAGCCAGATGACGGCGACGAGTTCGACGTCCCCTCCTTCTTGCGCTGACCACACGCGGGTCAAGGCACTGTCGAGCGCGCTGACCGACAAACTGGCTCCGATGCCGTCGGAGGGCCGGTTCATCTTCACGGATCGTTCCCACGGGGATCTGGCCGTCACCGGCGATTCCGCGGTGCTGGCGACCCGACGGGACGCGGTGGCACCACTGCCGTGGACCTGGCTCCGTCAGGTCCACGGTGCCGACGTCGTTGTGGTGCGATCACCGGGTGCTCATGCCGGTATGGCGGCTGACGCCGCGGTCACCTCGGTGCCGGGTGCGGTGGTGGCGGTGGCGACTGCCGACTGTGCCCCGCTGGTCCTGCTGGCCGATGGTGCCGTTGGTGTGGTCCACGCCGGTTGGCGGGGGCTCTTGGCCGGTGTGGTGGGTCGTGCCGTGGAGGCATTGGCAGATCTGGGCCCGGTCCGTCGCGCTGTTCTCGGCCCCACCATCGCCGCCCACCACTACGCCTTCGGGGCCGATGACCTCGACTCGATGGTGCAACGGTTCGGTCCCGAGGTCTGCTCCACCACCTGGGACGGCACGCCGGCGTTGGACGTGCCCGCAACGGTGGCGGCGGCTCTGGCCGAGTATCAGGTGCCCCTTGCCGTCGTCGGCGTGTGCACGGCGTGCAGCCCGAACCACTGGTCCCATCGGGCGCGAGGCGAGCGAGGCCGACAGGTGGCGGTGGCCTGGGTGCCGCCTTCGGACGCCAGCCACGGGTAGAATTGGCACGATGCTGAAAAAGGTGCTGATCCAGCTCGGTCTCGGTGACGACGCCGACTACGAGCAATATCACGTAGATGGTGCCGCGCCTCAGCCCGATCGGGGCGAGTCGGCCCCGCGAGCGGCCTCATCCGGCCCCTCGGCCCCAGAACCACTGCCCGACGCCTTCGACGAACCGTCGGCTTTGGGAGAGGTCCGACCCATCTCCACCAGGGGCCAGCTCAACCGAGATCCGCTGCCCATGCCCAGCGCGGCCGTGATGCCTACGCCGGTGCCGGTTCCAGTGCAGCCCACTGCTACGACGCCGGCTGGCGTTCAGGGCGTAGGCCGGCCCCGGACCCAGGTGGTCCGCCCGATTCCGATCACCGCCAACTCCAAGCCGCACGTGGTGGTTCCGGCTTCGTTCAACCAGGCTCAGGACGTGGCTGACAAGTTCAAGACCAACCAGCCGGTGGTCATGAACCTCCAGGGTGCAGATCGCGACCTTTCTCGTCGCCTCATAGACTTCGCCAGCGGCCTTTGTTATGGCCTCGGCGGTCAGATGGAACGACTGGTCAACCAGGTGTACCTGCTCACTCCGGGCAACGTAGAGGTGTCGGCCGACGAGCGGCGACGTCTCGAGGAGCGTGGGTACGAGCCCTGACTCAGCATGGGTAGGCTCGCCCCCCATGGAGCGAACGCTGAAGCTGCTGCTGGAACAGGCCAAGTTCACCACCACTCGTAAGGGATACGACCAGCAAGAGGTCGACGATTTCCTCGATCAGGCCGTGGAGATGGCCGCGGCGATGGAGGCCCGTCTGGCCGAGGCCGCTGGCGGTGAGGTGTCCGGTGCTGGTGAGGGTGACGGCGCGCCGGGCCGGAGCGAGGCTGAGATCCAGGCTGAAGTCGACGCCAAGGTCGAGGCCGCGGTGCAGGCCCGTCTGGCCGAGATGCCAGCTCCGGTTGCGGCTCCTGCTGTAGACGACGAGGCGGTGGCCGAGGAGGCCCGGCGGACGCTGGTGCTCGCTCAGCGCACGGCCGACGCTGCGGTAGCCGAAGCCCGAGAGGAAGCGGATTCCCTGCTGACCAAGGCGCGGGAGGAAGCAGATTCTCTGGTCACCGTTGCCCGGACCGAGGCGGCTCGCTTGGAGGAGTCGACCAAGGTCGAGTCCGAACAACGACGCCGAGAGATCGACGCCGAGATCGAGACCGCCCGCGGCGAAGCCCGGAGCCGCTTGGCCGCCGAGATCCGCAGCCTGGAGGAAGCGCGAGACAACCTGCGCTCAGATGTGTCGGTGCTGGAGAGCCACGCAGAGGAACAGCGGGTCCAGCTCCGCAGCGCCGCGTCTGAGCTTCAGCGACTGCTCGAGGACCCGGCGGCCTTCCGTCTGGCGCCCATGCCCGAGCTGCGGGCGGTCGTCATCCCCGACCTGTCCGACCTGTCTGAGCCATCCGACCTGTCCGAGCGGTCGGCGCCATCGCCGTCGATCGAAGATGGCGGCGTTGATGGCTCCGGCGCCGATGTGGTCATGGCATCCGCCGACGGTTCTGACATGGCCTCGGAGGATGCCGATGACCCGGTGTTGGCTGAAGCTCGCTCGGCTCAGGCTCAAGAAGGAGCTGCGAGCATCCCGGTCGGCGAACGTGGCGCCTCGCCTGGAACCGCTGAGCTGTTCGAATCCACAGGATCGACCGGGCTTCCCGATGCTGCCGCCACCGATACCGACGAATCCGACGATTCGGTGGGCGCTGACAGTTTTGGGGCGATTGCCCCCGAGACCGTCGGTGACGTCACGCCGAGCGCCGATGAGCCTGCACTCGGTTCCGGGAGCGACGCCGGTGATCTGGGCGATCCCGACGGTGCTGAACCCGTCGTCGACGGGTCTGGCAATAAGGAGCGAGGTGGCGACGAGCCAGGAGATGAAGAACCTGGTGACGGCGGTCCTCCCACGGCGCCGGTCCCGGTCCTGGAACTGGGATTCACCGACCCGCCGCCCCAGCCTCAGCCCGATGACTCCGACGATGCCTTCCTGGCCGAGCTCCGCAAGGCCATGGCCGAGGAGACCCCGCTCGGCCCCCGAGATGACGATGCCACCGACACCGCCACCCCGGGTTTCCTCGATGACGACGGTGAAGACCGTCGCGGTTGGCGTTTCGGCAAGCGACGCTGAACCTGGCTTCGCCACAGCGGGCTCTACTCCCAAACCTCTGGTTTGTCCTCCTGCTTCAGCCCCTCGTTGACGAACGCCCTCCCTAGTCGTATGGTCCGGCACCTTTTGATCCCTGGGGAGGACCAATGGCCACCAACCGCACCAAGGCCGACGTAGGGACGGCCAAGACTGCCGCCTCGGTCAAGAAGGCTGTGCCGGTGAAGAAGGCTGTGCCTGTCAAGAAGGCCCCGGCAAAGAAGGCTGCGCCGGTCAAGAAGGCTGTGCCGGTGAAGAAGGCCCCGGCAAAGAAGGCTGCGTCGGCAAAGTCGGGGCCTGGAGCCAACGGGGTGAGCACGACTGCGGTCAAGGAGGATGCGGGCCCCAGCGGCGCGGGGAAGGCCGGAGCCGACCAGGGTGGCCGCCGGGCCAGATCACCGTTCAAAGCCGCGTTCCTCAAGGCTCAGCGAGCGCTGCTCGAGGAGGAGCGGGCCATCTACGTCCACCAGGCCGAGTCGTTGCGGGCCGAGGCCGAGTCTCTTGTGGCCGACTTCGAGTCCGGGGACGTGCAGTTCGACGAAGAGTCGGGTGAGGGAGACACGCTCAGCATCGAACGGGAACGAGACCTGGTGATGGCCGCGCAGGCGCTGGAGGTTCTGTCTGAGATCGACCACGCGTTGGCCAAGCTGGACTCGGGCACCTATGGGATCTGTGAGACCTCCGGGCTACCGATCCCCGAAGCCCGACTCGAGGCGATCCCGTGGGCTCGCCAGCGCGTCGAGTACAAGGTGGGCGGGTTGGGACGCAGGTGACCAGCCGACGGGGAGGGAAGGGAACGATCGGTCGTCATCGGTCGATCTGGCAGGTGCCGGCCGGGCGATCCACGCTCGGAGCGACCGCATCGGCGAGCCGACCGGTAGGCACGGCATGGTTAGACCGAAGCAACGCCTCGGTCTGGTCAACCTCGTAGCGACGTCGACCGGACCTATCCGCTAGAACCCTAAGGAGGCGTGTGCATCGGCGAGCCGACCCGTGCACGCTGCATTGTTTGGCCGAGACGACGTTTCGGGCTGATCAACCTCCTCGACGACGACCGGACCCATCCGTTAGGAACCTAAGGACATGAGCGACGGGACAGAACAGATCCACGTTCCGCCTGTCGGCGACGTGGAAGCCGGCGACGCTCCAACCGCGGGGACCGCCCCGGGCGCGGCCATGGATGCGACCGAAGACGGGAACTCGGTCCTCGGCCCCGATTCTGTGGCAGACCCCGTATCCGAGGTCGACACGGTTGCGGTGCCGCCCCGCAAGCTCGGGATGTTTGCGGCTGTCGGGTTGGTCGTTCTGGTGCTCGACCAGGCATCCAAGTCCTGGGCGTTGTCTGCTCTCGACGGAGGCCGGATCATCGACGTCGTCGGATCGCTCCGCTTCGAACTGGCCTTCAACACGGGGGCGTCGTTCGGAATGGGCAGCGGTCGGGGTATCGGACCGTGGGTCACGGTCATCGCCATGGGAATGGTCCTTGCCCTAGCCCTGGGTAGCACCAGCCGGACCACTCTGGGAGCGGTGGCCGCCGGTCTGATCGGCGGGGGAGCGGTTGGCAACCTGATCGACCGGGCCGTGCGGGGTGACCAGGGGTTCATGCACGGTGCGGTGGTCGACTTCATCAACCTCCAGTGGTGGCCCGTGTTCAACGTTGCCGACATGGGCGTGGTCGTCGGGGCCATCTTGCTGGTGGTCGCCGGCCTGCGGGCGCCCTGACGTGGCCGTTCACTCAGAGCACGTCCCCGAAGTCCTGGCTGGCCAACGGCTGGACCGAGTGGTGGCCATGATCACCGGGTTGTCGCGCTCGGAGGTCGCTGTTCTGCTGGTCGACGGCGCGGTGACCGTCGACGGTGTGGTGGCGGCCAAGGGGTCGGTGAAGCTGACCGAAGGCGCCCTGATCCAAGTCGATGTGGCCGAATCGGACGCACAGGTCACCCCGCAAGCCGATCCGGCCGTTGAGGTTCCGGTGGTGTTCGCCGACGAGCACGTGGTGGTAGTGGACAAGCCGGCCGACCTGGTCGTGCATCCGGGGGCCGGTCACGACCACGGCACCATGGTGGCGGGCCTGCTGGCCCACTACCCCGAAATGGCCGAAGTCGGTGATCCGGCCCGGCCCGGAATCGTCCATCGTCTCGACCGGGGCACGTCGGGCTTGCTGGTGGTGGCCCGCACCGGGCTGGCCTATGAGTCGCTCGTCGGTCAACTGTCGCAGCGGACCGTGGAACGCCGGTACCGGGCCCTGGTTTGGGGTCATCCGGAATCGTCACGGGGGCTGATAGACGCCCCCATCGGACGGTCGCCTCGGCACCCGACCCGCATGGCGGTA
The DNA here is from genome assembly GCA_016702505.1 of Microthrixaceae bacterium. Taxonomy (NCBI): domain Bacteria; kingdom Bacillati; phylum Actinomycetota; class Acidimicrobiia; order Acidimicrobiales; family Microthrixaceae; species Microthrixaceae bacterium. Next base: position 377,409 of record JADJDU010000030.1, on the reverse strand, counting down.
GTGGCGACCGGCAAGGAAGCCCGTACCCGCTATCAGGTCGATCAGGTCTTCACCGAGCCCGCCGAGACGGCGCTGGTCACGTGTCGGCTCGAGACCGGTCGCACCCACCAGATCCGGGTCCACCTGGCCGCCATCGGTCACCGGGTGGTGGGAGACGACCGCTACCAGGGCGTGCGGGAGTCGATAGATCTGCACCGCCCCTTCCTTCACGCCGAGCACCTCGCCTTCGACCATCCCGGCACCGGCGAGCGGGTCGGTTTCGACTCTCCGTTGGCCCCAGACCTCAGGGCCGTGCTCGAGAGCTTGGCCGTCTGACCCTGGGCCCGCCGACTGGCACAGCCTTCCGGCGGCGCTCGGTCGCCGGTGTCAGGTCGCCCGTGTCAGGTGTCAGGTCACGGGGTCTGGCCAGGGGGCTTCGCCCCTGGTGATGGCCGCGATGTCGGCCAGGGTGCGGCCCTCGAGCATCTGGCGCATCTGTTCACCCACGTCGGACCACACCGCCAACAGCACGCACTGGCCCTCGTGGTCACAGGCCCCGTTCTGGTGCGGTTCACCGAAATCGCCCACGGCTATGGGTCCGTCCACCGCGCTCACGATGGCAGCCAACGTGATCTCCTCGGCGGGACGGGCCAGCACGTAGCCGCCGCCGACGCCACGCTTGGACCGGACCAGGCCGGCACCCTTGAGGGCCAGCAGGATCTGCTCCAGGTAGGGCTGGGGAAGCGCAGTCCGTTCCGCGATGTCTCGGACCGAGGTTGGCTTCCCGTCACCGTGGAGCACGAGGGACAGCAGGGCCCGCGCCGCATAGTCACCCCGGGTGGACACCTTCACCGGCGGGAGTCTACGAGGTCGGCGTGGTGGGCTCGGGGCCTCGGCGGTAGGTTGACGCCGGGTAACCCGAAAGGACCTCCGTGGATCAACCCGTCCTCCCCGACTACGCCGGGGGATGCATCGCCAACATCGTGCCCGCCCTGCTGGATGGGACCCACGGATCGGGCACCGAGCCTGGGGCGTGGATGCCCGCTGCTGCCATGGAGGCCGACCAGGTCGTGCTGCTGGTGCTCGACGGCTTGGGCTGGGAGCAGTTGCAGGAACGTCGACACCTGGCGCCCAACCTCTGTTCGCTGATGGGTGGGCCGATCACCAGCGTCTCACCGTCGACCACCGCCACCGCACTGACCTCCATCGCCACCGGGTTGCCGCCCGGTGTCCATGGGGTCGTCGGCTATCGGGTGGCGGTCGACCACGACGTGTTGAACGTGTTGCGGTGGTCCACCCCGGTGCTGGGTGACGCCCGCAAGCGGCTCGATCCCAATACCTTCCAACCGCACCCATCGTTCCTGGGCCAACGACCCAGGATCGTGACCAAGGCCGAGTTCGCCCACTCCGGTTTCAGCGGCGCCCACCTGTGCGACATCCGATTCCGGGGCTATCGCACCAACGCAGTGTTGCTGTGGGAGCTTCGCCAGGCCCTGATTGAACGCGAGCCGTTTGTCTACGCCTACTACGACGGGCTCGACAAGGTGTCTCACGAGTACGGCCTGCGGGACCACTTCGACGCCGAGCTGGCCTACGCCGACCGCATGGTGGGTGACATCCTCGACTTCCTGCCGGCCGGGGCCGCTCTGGTGATCACCGCCGATCACGGTCAGGTCGACGTGGGTGACAACGTGATCAACCTCAACCCAGAGGTGGTCTCGCACCTGTCGTTCCAATCGGGCGAAGGTCGGTTCCGATGGCTTCACGCTCGACCCGGTCGGGTCGAGGCGCTGGCGGCCGCGGTTGAGGCCCATCACGGAGACACCGGTTGGGTACGTTCCCGTGACCAGACGATCGACGAGGGCTGGTGGGGTCCGATGGTCACCGACGAGGCCAGGCAACGCCTCGGCGATGTCGCCCTCGTGGCTCGCGACGCGGTGTCCTACCACGACGAGGCCGATACCGGCCCCTACGTGCTGGTGGGCCGCCACGGGTCACTCACCTCTGCTGAGATGTTGGTTCCACTACTGGTAGGAGTATCCCGATGACAGACGTGCCCACGGCGACCGAGCCTGGATCGGGAGTGCCCAGCACCGACCCCGAGGAGCCGGTTCTGGCCCGTGGTGAGCTGGTGGAAGCACCGTCAGCAGGGGGTTCAGACGGAGAGGTCGATACCGAGGAACGGCGCGAGGCGGTAGAGGAACCCGCCAAGGTCATGCGCATCGGCTCGATGATCAAGCAGCTCCTCGAAGAGGTGCGCGGTGCCGAGCTCGACGAACCCGCCCGGGACCGCCTGCGCGAGATCTATGAGACCTCGGTACGTGAGCTCGGGTCGGCCATGTCGCCGGACCTGCGTGACGAACTGGAGCGAGTGGCCATGCCCTTCGGCGGCACGTCCACGCCCAGCGAAGCCGAGCTGCGGGTGGTCCAAGCCCAGCTAGTGGGCTGGCTCGAGGGCTTGTTCCATGGCATCCAGGCCACGTTGTTCGCCCAGCAGATGGCGGCCCGTCACCAGTTGGAGGACGTGAAGCGCCAGCTTCCAGGAATGGCCGAGGGCCCCGTTGCCGGGTCGGTACCCGGAGCCGACGTACGCCCCGGCACCTACCTCTAGGACCGTGACCGGTCCCCCCACCGGGGGTCTTCGGCGGTCGGTCCTGTCCCGCCGATCTCCCGCCGTCGTCGTGGCCGGGCTGGCGGTGGCCTTGATGACTGCCCTGGTCATGGCCCTTGCGGTGGCGTTGACGGTGGGACTGGTCAGCTTCGGCGCCGCCAACGGTGGCCGCGACCTCGGGGATGGGGCCAGCTCTCACTCGTCGACCAACACTTCGAATGCCGCATCCACCACATCGCCATCCCCGGCCACGTCACGAACGACCCCGCGACCCGACACCATCGGAGGGGTGATCGCGGCGGGACAGGGCGGAGATCTGGCCGGTGCCGCCTGCGACGAGAAGTTGCTGGCATCGATGTCGGTGCCCGTTCTCGACTCCGGGCTCGTCGAGGTATCGGGGGTGGCGGTGGATGACGCTGGAACGGTGTGGGTGGTCAACGACTCTGGAGACAGCGCCCGACTGTTCGCCATCCGTTCGGGGACTGACGGGAAGCCCACGGTGCAGACGGTGACGGTGGATGGAGCCGAGAACGTCGACTGGGAGGACATGGTCCTGGCCCGAGGCCCTGGTGGTCCGATCCTGGTGTTGGCCGACACCGGAGACAATCGGATCGCTCGCGCCTCGGTGACGTTGTATCGGGTTGCAGTCCCACTCGGTGATTCCACGTCGGTGGCAGCCGAACCGATCGTGGTGGCCTACCCCGACGGGGCTCACGACGTGGAGGCGGTGGTGGCCGACGTCGACGGGTCGGTGTTGTTGATGACCAAGGAACCGGGTCGTAGTCGGGTCTACCGGGTGTCCCAGGCCACCAGTCGCCCCCCTTCGCAAGCAGCGGTGGTGGCGGAGGCGGTCGGCGTGTTCCCGGTGGGCAACGGCGAGACCAGCATGCTCACCGCCGCCGACCTGTCCGGTGATGGTTCGGTGATGGTGTTGCGCACCTACGGGTCGGTGTTCGTGGTGTCGGTGCCGGCCGGCCAGACCGTTATGGGTGCCCTCGGTGACGAGACCCGACGATGCCGAGGCGTCTCGCCGTTGGAGGTCCAAGGTGAGGCGATCGCCCTGCTGCCGGGTGCGGACGGATACGTGACGGTGGGGGAGGGATCTCGACCCCGGGTGACCACCGTGGTGGCGCCCAAGCCCTGATGTGCCCAGTGGGCGAGGCCGACCGGCGGCAAGGGTGGTACCGTCGAACGACAGCCGTGTAGTTCATCCACATGCGGTGGACAACTGCTGTGGATTACCTGTGGGAAGCCATCCTTCGGGAGGCAGCCGGTCGCGTCGGGAGGACGTCACGTGGGAGATTCGTTCACCCACCTCCATGTGCACACCGAGTACTCGATGCTCGACGGTGCCGCCCGTGTAGAGGAGGTCGTGGCCGCCGCGGCCGCCGACGGTCAACCGGCCATCGGCATCACCGACCACGGGAACATGTACGGGATCCTTCCCTTCTACAAGGCCGCCCGCGCCAACGGCATCAAGCCCATCTTGGGCAGTGAGCTCTACATGGCCTACGACTCTCGCTTGGAGCGACCCAACCGGCGAGGCAAGGTCGACGACTCCGGTGGTGACGCCGACGGCGGCAAGAAGCTCTACTACCACCTGACCGCCCTGGCCGAGAACGCCACCGGCTACCGCAACCTGATCCAGCTCTCCAGCCGGGCGTTCATGGAGGGCTACTACTACAAGCCCCGCGTCGACTGGGAGCTGCTCGACCAGCACAGCGAAGGCATCATCGCCACTACCGGGTGCCTCGGGGGCCACGTCCTCCAGCACCTCCTCCGGGGTGACTCCGAGGCGGCGCTCAAAGCCGCCGGTCGTCTCCAGGACATCTTCGGTCGAGACAACCTGTTCGTGGAGATACAGGACCACGGCATCCCCGAGCAGCACCAGACCAACCCCCAGCTCTTCGACATCGCCAAGCGCCTAGGGGCCCCGCTGCTGGCCACCAACGACAGTCACTACACCCATCGTCACGATGCCGAGTCCCACGACGCCCTGCTGTGCGTGCAGACCGGATCGCTGATGAGTGACCCCAACCGGTTCAAGTTCCACGGCGACGACCACTACCTCAAGTCGGCCCAGGAGATGCGCCACCTGTTCCGCGAGGTAGAGGTGGCTTGTGACAACACGCTTTGGGTGGCCGAACGCTGCGATGTGGAGATCGACTTCGGCGATGCTCTCCTTCCCAACTTCCCGCTACCCGACGGATTCGAGACCGACGCCGACTACCTGCGCCACCTCACGTTCGAAGGCGCCAAGGAGCGATGGGGCGACCCCCTTCCCGATGCGGTGGTCGAACGGTTGGCCTATGAGCTCCAAGTCATCGGGGACATGGGCTTCAGCTCGTACTTCCTGATCACCTGGGACCTCATCAAGCACGCCCGAGACAACAACATCCGGGTCGGTCCCGGCCGTGGCTCGGCCGCCGGTTGCGCCGTGGCCTACACGCTGTGGATCACCGACTTGGATCCGATCCGTTACGACCTGCTGTTCGAACGGTTCCTCAACCCGAGCCGCATCTCCATGCCCGACATCGACATGGACTTCGACTCTCGCTACCGAGACGAGATGATCCGCTACGCCGCCGAGCGCTACGGCCGCGACCACGTGGCCCAGATCGTCACCTTCTCAACCATCAAGGCTCGGGCCGCAGTTCGAGACGCGGCCCGGGTGCTCGGCTACCCGTACTCGGTGGGCGACAAGGTGGCCAAGGCAATGCCGCCGCTGATCATGGGGCGCGACACCCCGCTCTACGCCTGCCTCGACCAGCACCCCAAGTACGAAGACGGCTACAAGATGGCCGCCGACCTGCGCCACATGTACTTCGAGGACCCTGACGCCAAGAAGGTCATCGACGTGGCCAAGGGGTTGGAGGGCCTGCGCCGCCAAGACGGCATCCACGCCGCCGCGGTGGTGATCACCAAAGACCCCCTCACCACCTACCTGCCCATCCAACGCAAGCCGGCCGCCGGACAGCCCGTCGAGCTGGCCCCGGTAGTGACCCAATACGAGATGGGCGGGGTCGAGGAGCTGGGCCTGCTCAAGATGGACTTCTTGGGCCTACGCAACCTCGACGTCATCTCGGACACCTTGGCGATCATCAAACGGTTCCGAGGCGTGGACCTCGACATAGACCGGGTTGCGCTCGACGACGAGAAGACGTTGGCCATGCTGTGCCGGGGAGAGTCGATCGGCGTGTTCCAGCTCGAGGGCGGTGCCATGCGAACCCTCATGCGCTCGCTGGCCCCCACCTGCTTCGAAGACATCGCCGCATTGGTCGCCCTCTACCGACCCGGCCCCATGTCGGTGAACATGCACAACGACTACGCCGACATCAAGAACGAACGTAAGCCGGTCGAGTACTTCCATCCCGACGCCGAGGAACTGCTTGCCGACACCTATGGCCTGATGATCTATCAGGAGTCGGTGATGCGGGTGAGCCAGCGTTTCGCCGGCTACTCCCTGGCCGAGGCCGACAACCTCCGCAAGGCCTGCGGCAAGAAGAAGCCCGAGCTGATGGCCAAGGAGCGGGCCAAGTTCGTGGACGGCTGCGAGGCCACCGGTTACGGATCGGCGCTGGGCACCACCCTGTTCGACACCATCGAAGGATTCGCCAACTACGCCTTCAACAAGAGCCACAGCTTCGGCTACGGCCTCGTCAGCTACCAGACCGCCTACCTGAAGGCCCACTTCCCGGTCGAATACCTCTCGGCGCTGCTGACCAGCGTCAAGACCAGCCTGGAAAAGGCTGCGGTCTACCTGAACGAATGCCGCACCATGGGTATCCAGGTCCTAGTGCCAGACGTGAACCGCTCGGCGTCGGACTTCGAGCCCGCCCGACTCGACGACGGCACCGAGGTAATCCCCTTCGGTCTGTCAGCGGTGCGCAACGTGGGTGAGGCCCTGGTCGAAAAGATCATCGAGGATCGGACCGCCAACGGACCCTTCGCTGACTTCTACGACTTCTGCGAACGAGTCGACCTTTCGGTGCTCAACAAGAAGACGCTGGAGTCGCTGATCAAGGCCGGCGGCTTCGACTCCCTCGGTCACCCGCGCCGAGGTCTGTTGGCGGTGTACGAACAGATCGTCGATGCCACTATCGCCCGCCGCAAGGAGCGTGACGTCGGAATCTTCAGCCTGTTCGGTGAGGTAGAGGAAACCGGTGGAGGGTTCGACGAGAAGGTGACCATCCCGTCGCTGGCCTTCGAAAAGAAGGAACAGCTCGCCTTCGAAAAGGAGATGCTGGGCCTGTACGTGAGCGATCACCCGCTGATGGGGGCCGAGGCCGCGCTCAGCCGTCGCACCGACGGCACGATCACTGACCTGGCAGAGGTCGAGGACGGCGCCATGCGTCTCATCGGCGGAGTGGTCACCGGGCTGCAACGTAAGTGGACCAAGAAGGGTGACCTGATGGCGGTCTTCGTGTTGGAAGACCTCCAGACCTCGATCGAGGTGATGGTCTTCCCCAAGACCATGGCCGACATCGGCCACATGCTCGCCGATGACGCGGTGTTGTTGGTCAAGGGTCGGGTCGACCGACGAGACGATCAGCCCAAGCTCATCGCCATGGATGTGGAAGTGTTCGACGGCGTCATCGACGGGGCTCCACCGTTGCGGGTGAAGGTCTCCCCGGCTCGCCTGAGCCAGGACACCGTCGACGACCTCAAGGCCATCCTCACCCGTTTCCCTGGCGAGTCGATGGTGTTCATCCACCTCGGCGAAGACAAGGTGCTGCGTCTTCCCGATCAGTTCTGCGTTGACACCAACGGTGGTCTGATCGGTGAGCTACGGGTGCTGCTCGGCCAGGCTGCAATTTTGTGACCTGACCTGACCTGACCTGACCTGACCTGACCGTGCTCGACCGGGGCTGGGCCCGGGGCACGTATGCGCCGGTCAACAGGTGGGGTTCGGCTGGGTTCGGGCGATCCGGGCGGCCAGCCAGTCGGCGCCTTCGGCGATGGTGGGGACGGCGCCAGCAACGCGGCCGGCCCCAGCGATCACCCGACGTTCGGTGGGCACGCCGCTGGCACAGAGCCGATCCTGGAGCGCTTGGCTGTGTTCGACAGGTACGGATTCATCGGCGTCGCCGTGGAAGATCAGTACCGGGGCCGCGGCGGAATCCTTCCCCGGTGTGTTGGCCGAGATCCAAGCCGGCCAGAGCTCGTTCTGGGCCTGGGACTGTTGGAGCAGGGGCTTGGCGGCCAGCGACTCCGCGGCCTGAGGGTCGGGCCGGCAGCTGGCACTCATCAGATCCACGAGCTGCTCGCCGTCCGGGGTGAGGACGTCGGCTAGATCGATACTCGGGTCTTCTTGAGCCATTCCGGCGGCCAACATCGACCTGGATCCATCGTCGAAGAACCCGCCGGGAGCCAACAGCTCAGCCAACTCGGACGCCGGTGCACCGGAGACCGTGCCGTGGATCACAAGCTCTGGAGTCCACTCCGCGGCATGTTGGTTGGCCCAGAGCGCGGCATGGCCACCCTGGGAGTAGCCCATGATCCCAACGTCACTTCGAAGCTTCAGGTCCGGGAGCTGACCGGCGGCCCGGACGATGTCGAGGGTGGCTCGGGCTTCGCTGACCCCGCTGAGATACGGGTGGATGCCAGGTCCACCGATGCCCTCGTAGTCGGTGACGGTGGCCACCATGTCGAGGCGCGAGACGGCATCTTCCACCAGGAACGCTTCGGCGGCTAGGAGCGGATCAGACCCCTGGGTCTCGTCGACAGCCATTGATATGGCGCAGTTGTCGGCGATTCCGCTCGAGCCTCGGCTGTAGGTGAGCACCGGCCATCCCCCCGAGGGTCCATCTCCGGATGGCACCGCCACCAGCCCGGTCACCACCGTGGGTTCACCACGGCGGGTCTCGGACAGGTACATGACCCGGTATCGGGTCATCCCGTTGGGCTGGTTGCCGGTGAGCTGGTAGCGAACCAGGTCACCGTGGTTGCCCGCGGGGACGGGCTCAGGAGTGGCGTAGAACGAGGTGTCGGTGGCGTCGAACAACTCCGGCACCAGCATCGGCGGAGTCGTGGTCTCGGCACCGGAAGGAGTGTTGCCCGACGACGTGGGTGCGACCGTGGTTGCACTGTCAGCACCGTCGTCGGTGTTGCTACACCCGGCTGTGCTGATCGCGCCGAGTCCGAGCACGGCAGTGGTGAAGATGGCGGCCATACGCCGTGGCGGGGCTGGTGCCCGGCGGGTTCTTCTGATCATCGGCAGGTCCTGGTCGTCCTCGTCACCAGACCCCGCGGTCGGGAACGCTCTCGTGGGATGGGGCATGTCTGGCGGTCGATCCGTTCTGCTCAGAGGTTCTCGGTGCGGGCAGGGTCGTTGGCTGGGAGTACGTCACTGAACACCTGGATCCGCTTCCAGTCCGGGATCGGGGCCGTCACCCCCGGGCGCGGGACGTAGGGCGAGATCGAGTCGCCCTGGTGGATGTAGCGGCCGCAATTGGGGAAGATGCGGGCGATCTGTACCGCCAACACGGCCTCGGCGCCGAGGAAGTCTCCGGTGATCGCAGGATCGGTGAGGACGGTGCCATGACCGTGGAGGCGCATTCGCCAAGGCCGGTCGTTGTCCACGAACAACAGGGCCACCCGTCCGGTGTCTTCGATGTTGCCCAGGGTTCGCCACATGCCGTTGCCGTTGTAGAACGGGATCTGGAGCTGGTGGGGGGCTGACCACCCGAACGAAGCCTCGCTCGCCACCCTTGTAGGAAACGTCGGGCCAACCGTCGATGTCGGTGGTGGCAACCCACACCGTGCTCTGGTCGGCGATGAGGTCGAGGTCTCCGGCATCGAGGGCATCGTGCACGGTGAGCTCGGCCAGTCGATCGGCGATGCGCCGGGAGTCGAACTGCTCCTGCAGGTCGCGCGATCCAGGCCCGTAGAGGGTGCCGACTGGCGTCGTCGAGGAATCCATCACGGCACCTCCAGTTGGAGCGGACTTGGATGCTCGTCACCGGCGGACCCCTGCCGATAGCGTGCTCCGCCAGCAGGCTACCGGTGTATGTCGATGGGTGAATGCCAGCGTGGGCTTGTGGGTTCGGGCTACAGCGACGGGGCTGCTACCTTGTCGGTCCCCGGGCGATTAGCTCAGTTGGTTAGAGCACCTGCATGACGCGCAGGGGGTCGGGGGTTCGACTCCCTCATCGCCCACCACGACTGGCCTGCGGAACCCTCCGCAGGCCAGTTCTGGTTTTCGGCCGGGCTTTGACCTCACCTTCAAGACACCCAAGTCTCTGTCGGTCCTGTACGCCGTCACCGACAACCCTCGAGTCCAAGGGGCGATCATCGAGGCCGGCGACGCCGCGGTCCGCGCCACCCTCGGGTGGCTCGAACGCTAGGCATCCATGTGTGGCGGGGAACCGGCAACAAGCGCTACCTCACCGATTCTGCTCCCGAGGTCGGGCATTTCCGAGCCACTCGACGAGGTCAGCTGGGAACAGCTGTGGTCGGTGGGCCACGGCTACACAATCCGACTCGAGTAGATCGCCGAGTCGGGGTCTCTTCCCGGCTTGATCTGGCGGTTGCTCGTGCGGGTCCGACCAAACGATGGTGGCTACGTGGGGCCGTGTGCCCGCTGGTCGTGTTATCCGGTCTAGTCGGGTTGGTCGGGGTCGTCGTCTTCGGTGAGTGGCTGGCGTCTTGTGGGGGGTGGTTCTCGGCCGGGGCGTTGGTGGTTGTGGCGGGGGCATAGGAGGCGGCCGTTGTCGATGCTGGTGGTGCCGCCGTCGGTGTGTTCGGTGATGTGGTCGACGTGGCAGTACTCGGCGGGTACGTCGCATGTGGGGTGCTGGCAGTGGCGGTCTCTGATTTCGACCGCTCGTCGCCATCCGCCGGTGAAGAATCGTTGGGGGCTGGTGATGTTGACGGGTTGAGCGGTGGGGGAGAACACGATCCGTTCGAAGTCGGCTTGGAAGAGGAGTTTGGCGATCTCGAGGCGGTTGAGGACAAGGCCGTTGAAGGTCTCTCGTATCGGGCCGAACAGTTCACCGGCTGACACGATCACGGTGATGAGAGGTCGGGGTCGTTGGCCATCTGTCGGAGTGGTGGCGGCGCGGGTGGCCATTTCGACCAGGGCGTCGGCGTTGCGTTGGGCGGCGGTGCGGATCTGTTGTGCGGTGCGCACGACCTCGGTGGGATCGGCGTCGGGGCCGAGTTGGGTGCGGGCGGTGGCTAGGTCGGCTTCCCACAGTTCGTGGTTGATGCGTTCCCAGGTGTCGGCGACGATCTGGCCTGACACCTTGTCGAGGCTGCCGAGGAGTTCCCAACGGTTGCCGATCTGGATGGCGCGGGCGTTTCGGTGGGCGCGTTCTCTCTTGTCTCGTCGGTCGAGGTCATCGGGGTTGGTGGGGTCGTTGTGGGCATCGTCGGATGCGGTTTCGAACATGGCGACGGTTCGTTCGAAGGTCGTCCAGTCGGCGGTGGTGGCGACGGTTACGAGATGCTCCTCTACGGCGGTGAAGTCGGCGGCCCGTTCGGGGGTAGCGGCGCGGGTGAGTCGTTCGACGTGGTCCGTTGAGATGTCCCCGGTCTGCCATGCGGCTGACACCAGGGGCATGGAACGGGTGGAGCGGGCGGTGTGCACGGCGCGGTTGGTTGTTTGGCGGCGACAGCCGACGTCTCGGGCGAGTCGGGCTCCGGGGGCTTTGGATCCGTCGTTGGCCCACAACACGCGTGCGTCCCAGCGGGCCACGAAGCTGGCGGCCTTCGCGTCGAGGAGGGACCGGAACCGCATCAGTTCGATCACCGTTTCGCTCAGCGTGTCGTCGTCGAGACCTTCGGGCCCGGCCAGGGTGTCGAGTGCCTCGACCAGGTCAGCTGCCAGCCCTCGGACGGGACCGGTGGCGCGCTCACCCCGGTCCCACAAACCCCGCCCATGGCCCGGGGCAGCCTTCTTCCCGACCTCATCGCTGGCGCGTTCATGGCCCGTGCCCCAGTCGATGTGGCCCGGACTCCACCCGTCGGGATCGCGGCGCTCGTGGTCGAAGTGGTCCATGACCCCATGATCCCCACCCCCAGTGACAAAAGGCAGTGAAACACCAGGGGAGTTGCCAACAAATACTGATGTTCTCACCCAGTGGTCACCGGGTCACCCTTTGAGACCGCTCGGAGAAGGGCGGAACGCAAGCCGCTCGAGCTCCGTGTGGCCGAGATCGAGATCTACCTCAGGGCACTGGCATGACCTCGGCTCCGCATGTCCGTCGAACCCACGAAGGACTGATGGTCTGATCCCGAGTCCGAGACCATCTTGCATGGCCAAGCAGCATCCCGGGCGGCGCCAATCGAGATGGCTCCCATGCCCGAATGTTTGAGACGCCCGTCGCTGTCACGGCGGTGGCGTACCTAGGGCCGACGTCTTCAGGAGGGAGTGCATATGGCGAGTATTGAGAACCGGCTACCGATGGACGGGGTCGGCAACGATGTTGGGGGCGGTGGCTCGAGACCCACCTCAACTGTTCAAACCCGCCGACCGGGTGACACATTCGAGGAGACCCACAGCACGTCTCCCGTGGACTTGGTCTCATGGGTGGTCGGTGGGATGGACCTCGCCCAGGTGCGCTCGGTGGTCGACCTCGGCTGTGGGCGTGGCCGGTTCGCCCTGGCGGTCGCACGAGCGTTGGGTCCTGACGGAGCGGTGCATGCCGTGGACAACAACCAGCGGTACCTGGACGAGTTGGATCGTCGGGCGCAGGACGCCGGCCTGGAGATCGAGACGATCAACGCCGACATCCTGGACGAGTTGGCGATCCCCGAAGGTTCGGCCGACCTGGTGATGTTGAACTTCGTCCTCAACCTGATGCGCGGACCTCGCCTCGACCGATGCATCGATCGCGCTGTGCGCCTGATGCACCCGGACGGGGTTCTCCACGTGACCGCCTACGGACGTCACCACATGGCCGACGTCTATGACTGGATGACCGAGGCTTTGATCCTGGTCGGCCTTCCGCCCGAGGACGCCACCCGGCGGACCAGGCGGATGGCCGCGGCGGTACCGCCCTTCACCCTTGGTGTCGGTCCCGAGAGACTGCGTCAGCACTTCGACCGTGTGGTCCTCGACCAGTTCCACGACGTTCTGGAGGTGACTCCCAACGAGGTCGACGTGCTCCTCGGGGAACGGACCTACGGCTCACCTCGGTTTGCGAGGGATTTGCCCGATGGGACCTCGATCGTGGAGATCGGCGAGGCAATCCGTGGGGTCATGCGGTCTCGCACCGTGAACGGGTTGCTGCCCCTTCGTTGCGATATCGGAACGTTGACCGCGACCGGGCGAATTGACCTGGACTGAGTCGGTCATCGGTCCCTCGCTCAGCGCGGCACCGGACTATTTGGCCCACAGGCCTCATGGGTCAGAGATAGACGGTCGACCCGTGAGGTTCAGTCGGTGGCCTTTGTCCACGGTGGGGTGGGAGCGGGGATGCGGGCCAGTGCGGAGCCCGGGTCCCCGAAACGGTCCGAGCCTGCCCCCCAGGCACGGTTGGCCTCGTCGACCTCATCTCGGGACCGGGCCACGTAGTTCCACCACATGAACACCTCCTCGGGGAATGGCACTCCTCCCAGGAGCATCACCCGCATCGGTTGCCGGTAGCTCCCACCGGTGGAGTCATCGCCAATGGGTGACAGCGTCACCTCCGAACGACCCGGCGCAAGGTAGGCGACCTGGCCCACCGCGAGTCGTCGACCCTCGATCTCGATGTCATCGTCGAGCGGGTAGATCGCATGTTCGTGGCCGGCGTCCAGGTCCAGGCCGACGCTCCCGCGCAGATCCACCTCGGCTCCGAAGTGGTCGGTGTCGGCTCGGGCGCTCGAGCGGAGTCCCGCGCCGGTGGGTCCTGTCAATCCGCCGATCAGCAGGGTCGCCGTGCCTCGCCCGAGGTCGACGCGTGGTAGGTCTTCAAGGTGCTCGAAGGCGGCGTCGCCGTTGCGGGTGGCCTCGGGTAGCGCCACCCAGAGTTGGGTCCCATGGGAGCTGCCGGTACGGGTGAGGTCGGCCTCCTCGGCATGGGCGATCCCGCGGCCGGCGGTCATCAAGTTGAGCTGGCCAGGGCGGATCGGCTGCTCAGACCCGAGGCTGTCACGGTGGAGCAGGTGCCCGTCCAACAGCCAGGTGACGGTCTGGAGTCCGATGTGAGGATGTGGGCCAATGGCACCCAACCCGGCCTTGGCGGGGCCGAAGTGATCAGCGAAGCACCAGGCCCCGACGGTGCGCCGTGCCCTTCGGGGCAGCGCGCGGCGAACGGTCGTGGAGCCGACCTTGGCTTCCCTCGCCGGTTCGATACTGACGGACGCCCCTGGTTGAGCTTGGGCGGGCTCGGTCGGGTCGGCAAAGGCTGTAGGCAGCTCGGTCTCGCTCGTTTCGTCCACGAAACCAGCCTGCCAGGCGATGGCGTGAGCGACACCTGTACCTCTGATCGAGGCGGAATGGCCGGTATCGTCGACTGGTGCGCGACGTTTCGGACCAGGGTCCGTTCTTCCATGGCACCGTTGCTGGTCTGGCGGCTGGCGACTTGGTGAGCGCCGTTTTCCGTCGAACTACCGGCCCGAGATCGTGATGAACCACGTCTACTTCACCGCCCTGGTCGACGGTGCTGGGTTAGCGGCTGAGATCATCAACTAGTGACGTGACCGGAACCAGGGATTCGGTACTTACCCGGCGCCAATTGTTGATTGGTGCTGCTGCTGGGGTGGGGGCTGTCGGGCTCGGAGGCCTGCTGGTCGAACGCGGGACCCTGCCGGGGAGGGCGAGACTCCATCGAGCGCTTGGACTCGACGACATCGACTTCCCCATCCCCGATGTCGAGCCGGGTCCCCGGGTCGAGGGGTCTTTCGGTTCCAAACAAATGGCCTCTGACATCGGATGGTCTGTCTCGTACCCGCCAGGAGCGGTCGAGGGAGATGACCTTCCCGTCCTGCTCACTCTCCACGGTCGATCGGGCGACCATGGCACCGCGTTCGCTGACTTGGGATTGGACCGATTTCTGGCGCAAGCCGTTCATCGTGGAAGCGCTCCCTTCGCCATTGCCACGGTCGATGGTGGGACGTCGTATTGGCATGGCCGGGCCGACGGCACCGATAGCAGGGCGATGGTCATCAAGGAGTTCCTGCCGCTCCTCGCCGCTAGAGGGCTCGACACCAACAGGCTGAGCCTTCTCGGCTGGTCGATGGGTGGCTTCGGGGCGCTAGCTCTGGCAGCCAGTGGTGAAAGCCCGCCGCTCCGATCGGTCTCGACGCTGAGCGCGGCACTGTTCGTGTCCTTCGACTCCTCCGCCGATGGCGCATTCGACGACGAGGCTGATTTCCGTCGCCACGAAGTGCTGGCTCAGGTCGATCGGCTGGTCGGGGTCCCGCTGCGCATCGACTGTGGTGACGTCGATCCCTTTGCCGAAGCCAACCGAGAGCTCCGGCAGCGACTGATGGCCGCTGGGGCGGAACCAGACGGAGGTATCCAGCCGGGCGGGCACACCTATGGGTACTGGAGGAAGATGGCCGCCCGCCACCTGTCCTTCGCGGCGTCCCACCTCAGTCGGTCCGCCTGAGAGATGCGACCTTGCATGATATGATGCGTCTATGCCTCGTACCATTCAGATTCGTGACGTGGACGATGAGGTTTACGACGCGCTGGCCAAGCGCGCTGGGGAACTGGGCCTATCGGTTCCGGAGTTCCTCCGCCGTGAGACGGAACGTCTGGCAGCCCGGCCGTCAATTGACGAGTGGTTGGAGAGGACGAGACGCCGCAGCGGTGAGAGAACCCATCGGGAGACGCTGGAAGCGCTAGATGAACTTCGAGGTCCATGGCCGACGTGATCATCGTGGATGCCTCCTGTCTGTATGAGGTGCTGGTCGACACACCTCGGTCGGAGTCGATTCGAACTCGTATGGGACAGGACTCCGAACAGGCGGCCCCCCACGTGGTCGACATCGAAGTCTTCAGCCTCATTCGGCGCGACTTCCTGTCAGGATCACTGGATTCAACCGCGGCCGCCCTGGCGGTAGCAGACCTGCGGATGTGGCCAGGCGAGCGGTATGGCCACCGGGGATTGCTGTCGCGGGCTTGGGAATTGAGGGAGAACGTGAGAGGTTGGGACGCCGCCTACGTGGCGTTGGCGGAGGCGCTGGATGCCACCTTGATCACGCTCGATGGGCGCTTGGCCAGAGCCGAGGGGCCGACCTGTCGGATCGAACTGATCGCCTGACGAACCCACCGACCCGCTTCCAACCTGTGCTGCTCTAGCTCAGCGGGCCGCGTGTAGCACCGCCAATCTCTCCGAGGTGGCACAGAAGGTCATCGCGGCGGGTGGGGACTGGTCTCTGGTTCGGGGGCTTCTGTCCAGCTACGACGTGGTGATCGAACCGGTACTGGAGGTCGACGCTGAATGGGCGGCCACGCGCTGGCGTCGAGGTGAGGGGTTGTCGCTCGGTGACCGCCTCTGCCTCGCCCTCGGGCACCGACTCGGGTTGGCGGTCCTGACCGCCGATCAATCGTGGGGAGAGAACGAGGAGATCCGCCAAATCCGCTGACCCGAGCGGGGCGGCTCGGTCTTGCTCGTTTCATCGACGAAGCCCGGCCTGCCGGGAGATGGGTTGTGCGACACCTGAACCTCGACCCGAGCCGACAGCCTGACCTGTCGGATTGAACCGATCACCTGACCAACCCGCCGAGTCGGACTGGTCCCACCCCGGCGACACCCCTTCGAAGTTCATGCAACGATGCTGCGATGAATCGATACGGCGGACCAACCGACACCTCGAGACCGGGTAGCCGAGTTCAGTCTGCTGGGACCGCCCGGGATCGAAAGGGCGCGCAGCGATGAGGCGAGGCACTCGAGTGCTACTAGTGCTCCTGGCCACGGTGCTCCTGGCCTCGGGGTGTTCGAGTTCGGGTGATGCCAAGGACGACTCGGCGCCCACCCCACGGTCGGGGGACACCGCGCCAGCATCGGCATCCGACGTGGCTCTGGACGGCCAGGTCGTCGGCGAGGAAGGGTACGAGGACGTCGTGCAGCCCGAATGGGTTCCATCGACCATCGCCGAGGAGGTCGCGCTCAGGGAGGACACCGACGGTCTCGATGCTCAGGTTGCGGTGGACCTGTTCGACCTGGCGTTCGGCGAAATGCCGGGGGCGACCACCTCTGAGCTCACCGAACCTGGCCCGGTGTCAACGACGCGAGCACTGGGCCTGGTCGAGCAGTTCAAGAGCGACCTCACGCCCGAGCAGCGGTCCCGCGTGGCTGAGGTGCTGGCTCAGTTCGGTCCGGGAATCCCGGTGACGCCCGAAGATGCGTCCATCCCGCTACCACCGGAATGGGGATCTGGCCTGAGTGGTGACTCGACCGATGGCGAGGCGACGCCGACCACGATGGAGGAATCACCGCTCGACCCGATCCCGGGCCCGTCGTCGATCCCTGTGCCCCCGACCTCGTCGCCAGCCGGGCCAGGGATTCGGCAGTCCTTCTCCCGGTCCGCCGCATCGTCGGGCACGGTCAGCGCCGCCGCGGCCGAACCTGACGCGGAGCTAAAGAAGCTCTTCACCGGCCTCGTCGCCCAGATCGCCCAGGGGTGGAGGACTCGTCTCGGCAACGTCGGGTTGCCCAACCTGACACTCAGCTTTTCGACGACACCGTTCACCACCGGACAGGGTCTGGACGCCTACGCCACGGCCAGCCAGGAGGATCTGGGCTGCCTCATCACCTTCTACCCGTCGCTCTACGACAACCTTGGCGAGGTAGGCCCGAGCTACACGAAGTTCGTCATCGCTCACGAGTTGTTTCACTGCGTGCAGTTCGAATGGGCGCCCACCGTCTATGCATCCTCACCCCAATGGGTGATAGAGGGCGGGGCCGACTTCGCCGGCCTTGACTACTACCGCAAGCAGGTTCAGCCCGATGAGTTCTTCCTGGCCTGGTTCGCGGCTCGGGAAGCGCCGCTCAGCGCTCGCAGCTACAGCGGCGCCGGATTGTGGGAAGCAGTCGCTGCGGAAGGGCTAGACCCCTACGCCTCGATAAAGCTCGCACTGCGGGCATCGGGATCCACCGAGACTGTCCTGGCTCAGGCGGGCCTCAACTCTCCCCGCTTCTTGCTGGCATGGCCGACGCGAACTGTCCGAACTCAGGCCTATCAACATCCGTCGTGGACGATGCCATGGGCCGGGCTCGGTGAAGGCAAGCACGAGAACTTCGACAAGGGTCGTGCTATCAACCTCGGTGGAACGAACCTCTCCGGACCGTCCAACTTCTCCCACGCGCTGCAAGCGCATGTGTTCGGTTCAGGAGTGGACGTGGTGACGGTGCGCAACAAGGGTCGCCACCTCGTCTCGCTGGCCAACGATCGGGAGAACATCGTCCTCGGCTCCGACGAGGACATCGTCTTGTGCGTCGACGAGGCGCGGTGCGCCTGTCCCAACGGAAACTACGGCGGCATGAGGTTCTTCAACTCGACCGACGTTGCCGTCGGCTTCTCGGCTTCCCACGAGGCCGGGATGGTCACGATGTTGGCCGAGAAGTTCGACAAGAAGAAGCACTGCAAACCGAAGCGACCCAAGGGGTCAAGTGACGGCGATCCCCACATGATCACCATGGATGGGATCGCCTACGAGTTGATGGCGGCGGGGGAGTTCGTGCTGGCCTCCGCTCCCGACTTCGACGTTCAGATCAGGACCGCTCCGGCAGCGACCGCCGCCGACCGATATTCGCTCATCACCTCGGTGGCGGTCCGCCTAGGTGATGACCGGGTCACGTTCACCGTTGCCGATTACCTGTCCGATCCTGACGAGGTTCAAGTGCGACACAACGGCGAACGGGGCGACCTGGCCGGCGGGACCATGGGCGGGTGGACCCTGACACGCGAGGACAGTCGTAACTGGGTCCTGACCGCCGCCGACGGCACTGGGATTCGCCTCAAGTTCAGAAACGGATTCTTCGTGGAGGTGACGCCGCCGGTGGCGACGGCCAAACAGATGGTCGGTCTGCTCGGTTCCGCCAACGGTGACCCGCTCGATGATGTCCGAACCGCCCAAGGTGTCGAGGTCAACGCCAACGATCCCGATGCGATTCATGGTCGATTCGCGGACTCGTGGCGTGTAACCGATCAAACGTCGTTGTTCGATTACGGCGCCGGTGAGTCGACCGACACCTACACCGACCGCGACTACCCCGGAGACATCGAGAAGCTGGCGACCACCGAGTTCCGAGAGGCTCGACGTCGCTGCCACCAGTCCATGGGAAGGGCGGCCACCACACCCGAGATCGACGCATGTGCGTTCGACCTGGTGGCCTCGGGGCGCGACGACTACGTCGAGGCCTACACCGAACTTGTGGAACAACGCAGCGATTCCCCGTCGGTGGCAGACGAAGCGCCGCCCGATCGCCCGACTACGACAAGGTCCGGCGGAGCCGAGCCGACGACAGGCAGGCCGGCACTTCGCCTGAAGGGCAAGCTCGCCCCCATTTCTGATCCGAGCCCGCCAGCCGACTCCGAGCTGACGTTGCGTGGCGATGTGCAGGTACCCGCCGGGTCGGTGATCACATTGGTCCTGGAGTGCCCGGCCGGTGTCGACTACAGCGCCAACATCGGCGGCCCCGGCGGTGGTTCCGCCGTGGTCGGTCTATGCGGCGACTCCACCCCGTTGCTCGATGACAACGACTCGCCCCACTCGGGGGAGGCCTATGTCTGGGTGCCAGACGCGGGTACCTATGAGGTCGTCCTCGAGGACAATTCGGTCGCCGGCAGAACCCGTGTCGTCGATATGGCGGTATTCGTGGACGCCGATCCTCAGGTCGACGATCTCACGGCGTCGTGGCGCGGTGAACTGTCAGGGCTGGGGGACGTGGCGACCCTGCCAATTGAAGGGGGCGCCGACTATGAGACGGTGACCTTGGAATCGTCTTCTGCTTCCAACCTGTGCGTGACCGTCATTCAGGTCGTCGACGACGAGGTCGCGGTTCCGATCCCCACCTGCGATTCGCCCGACGAGACCGTCGCGGCTGCCGTCGGAGGTGGAACCGATGCACTGTTGATCGTTCATTCACGCGACGCTTCAGGCGGTGCCTTCCGCTTTGATCGGAAAGGGACCTGAAACCAGATCGGGCGGCACGCACACTGTGGGGAAAAGTGAACTATGACCGAAGGGATCACCACGGCGTCGCCTGTTGATCGGTGCCGGCTCTGGGGTGGGGACTGGGGTGGCAGTGGCCGTGGCCGGAGCCGGTGGCCTGCTTCGACCGACGTCGTGCGCGGGGTCGGTCGCTCGACCTTGAGCGGAGTAATGATCACTCCAACCGTGCGCTGAAGGGGCATTGACGTTCCATCGGGCTGGGTTGCCGATCCTTCCTGTGGCAGCGGTTGCACTCACCCGGGTTGGTCAGGGTCGTCGTCGGGGTTGGCGGCTGACCTTCGGGCGGCTGGTGGTCTGCGGCCGGGGCGTTGGTGGTTGTGGCGGGGGCATAGGAGGCGGCCGTTGTCGATGCTGGTGGTGCCGCCGTCGGTGTGTTCGGTGATGTGGTCGACGTGGCAGTACTCGGCTGGTACGTCGCAGGTGGGGTGCTGGCAGTGGCGGTCTCTGATTTCGACCGCTCGTCGCCATCCGCCGGTGAAGAATCGTTGGGGGCTGGTGATGTTGACGGGTTGAGCGGTGGGGGAGAACACGATCCGTTCGAAGTCGGCTTGGAAGAGGAGTTTGGCGATTTCGAGGCGGTTGAGACAAGGCCGTTGAAGGTCTCTCGTATCGGGCCGAACAGTTCACCGGCTGACACGATCACGGTGATGAGAGGTCGGGGTCGTTGGCCATCTGTCGGAGTGGTGGCGGCGCGGGGTGGCCATTTCGACCAGGGCGTCGGCGTTGCGTTGGGCGGCGGTGCGGATCTGTTGTGCGGTGCGCACGACCTCGGTGGGATCGGCGTCGGGGCCGAGTTGGGTGCGGGCGGTGGCTAGGTCGGCTTCCCACAGTTCGTGGTTGATGCGTTCCCAGGTGTCGGCGACGATCTGGCCTGACACCTTGTCGAGGCTGCCGAGGAGTTCCCAACGGTTGCCGATCTGGATGGCGCGGGCGTTTCGGTGGGAGCGTTCTCTCTTGTCTCGTCGGTCGAGGTCATCGGGGTTGGTGGGGTCGTTGTGGGCATCGTCGGATGCGGTTTCGAACATGGCGACGGTTCGTTCGAAGGTCGTCCAGTCGGCGGTGGTGGCGACGGTTACGAGGTGTTCTTCTACGGCGGTGAAGTCGGCGGCCCGTTCGGGGGGTAGCGGCGCGGGTGAGTCGTTCGACGTGGTCCGTTGAGATGTCCCCGGTCTGCCATGCGGCTGACACCAGGGGCATGGAACGGGTGGAGCGGGCGGTGTGCACGGCGCGGTTGGTTGTTTGGCGGCGACAGCCGACGTCTCGGGCGAGTCGGGCTCCGGGGGCTTTGGATCCGTCGTTGGCCCACAACACGTGCGTCCCAGCGGGCCACGAAGCTGGCGGCCTTCGCGTCGAGGAGGGACCGGAACCGCATCAGTTCGATCACCGTTTCGCTCAGCGTGTCGTCGTCGAGACCTTCGGGCCCGGCCAGGGTGTCGAGTGCCTCGACCAGGTCAGCTGCCAGCCCTCGGACGGGACCGGTGGCGCGCTCACCCCGGTCCCACAAACCCGCCCATGGCCCGGGGCAGCCTTCTTCCCGACCTCATCGCTGGCGCGTTCATGGCCCGTGCCCCAGTCGATGTGGCCCGGACTCCACCCGTCGGGATCGCGGCGCTCGTGGTCGAAGTGGTCCATGACCCCATGATCCCCACCCCCAGTGACAAAAAGCGGTGGAATTACAGAGCCAGCCATAAAAAATCGGCAGAGTCACCAACAGTGGCTAAAAGGCGACCCATCGTGGGCATGCAGCCGCCGACAAGAGCTAGCCAGTGACGCCCAAGTTCGGCCGTCATGAGGTCATTACGTCGAGACCTGGTTCAGGCGGGAGGCCCGCAAGGGTGTCGGCCAGTTCGCGTGGGGAGTGAGTCGAGGCCCCGGAGATGACGAGGCGCATCGCCTTACGGCTGTTGCCGCTCGAGGTTGTTCCCGGCGGCTGTCCGACCCGGGCCATCGAGCGCAGCAGCGCCCTCCGCAGCGCGGCCAGATCCTCCACATCGCGAAGTTGGATCGGGTAGCTGGCGCCATCGTGGGGGCTGAGTCTGCGGTCGGTCAACGTGAGCGCGGAGACCGTGGTGCTGTCCACGTATGCGTCCTCGATCACGATGTCCAGGTCACGCATTCGCGCAAGGACCACGTCGACTCCGGCCACGTAATCCGTGTTTCGAGCTGAACGACTCGAGGCACTTCCGCCGGCTGATCCGAAGTAGACCGCCGTAGGGATGCCGTCCACATCTTCAAGGGTGAATGTGGCGTCCAGTGGGGTTCCGGAGGGGTCCAGGGGTTTGCGTTGTTCTCCTGGGCGGCGGGTGGAGCGGGACTCCAGGTATCGGTGGAGGCGGTAATCGACCAGCTCGGTGATCATGGCGGTGAGGGTCGGCCACAGGTGGTCCGGCACCTGGGACACGAGGGTGAGACGGTCTTCGTGAAGTGAGAAGAACGGCTCCTCACGGCCCTGGGGGGTGCGGGTCAGTGCCGCTATCGGGTTCTTGCGCCAGTAGGCCTGCCACTCGGCCGCGGTCGGCCGGAGCGGAGTGGCGAAGGCGGCATCGGTCAGGTCCTGGCGGAGCCGTGCGTCACGGTCGATCGCCCAGCGCGAAGCCAGGGCGAGGTCGGCAAGATCCATGCCGTCGCGCAGCGAGTCGTTGTCGGTGAGGACCCGGAGGGTGATCAGTTTGAAGCACTTCGTGTAACTGCCATGCTCCACGTAGGCGAGCAGGTCCGGTACTGCGGCCAGGACCGCTGCCTCCTCACCCGACAGCTCGCCGAGGGCGCCGAGGCCACCGAACCAGCCGCCCATTGATTTCAGCTCATGGGCCGTGCCGGTGGCGAGCGACAGTTCGAGAGCTGTGGGGCGACGGTCGCCGTGCAGGGAGCGCCAGGCGTCGAGTGTGGCTCGGAGACGGTCCTGGCGACGGTCCGGGGCGGTCAGGGCCCGCAACATTTCGACCACCTCGGTGTCGACGATGATCGAACACCCCTCGGGCAGGGTGGTCATGTCTGAACCCAACACCTCCACCGCTTCGCGGTTGGTGGCCGGCCGAGCGCCGACCAGTGCTGCCAACAGATGGGCCTTGACGAGGAAGGAGCGGTGGTTGCCCACCAGGTCGACCACGTCCAGGCGCTCTTTACCCGGAGAGCGACGCAGTCCTCGGCCGATCTGTTGGAGGAAGACCACCGGCGACTCGGTCGGGCGCAGCAGCATCACCACGTCGAGGTCGGGGATGTCCACCCCCTCGTTGAACAGGTCGACGGTGAACAGCACCCGGATCTGACCGGCGCGGAACCGCTCCAGGGTCTCGGCTCGCGGAGCCGAGTCGGGCCCGGAATGCACGGCCAGGGCATCCACCCCGTGCGCGCTGTAGAAGTCGGCCATGTACTGGGCGTGGGTGATCGAGCAACAGAAGCCGATGGCACGGCGACTGTTACCGCCAAGCTTGACCCATTCGTCGTAGACCTGTCGGGCCCGCTGCTCGGTCTCGAGTTGGACGGTCAACTCGGCCGGATCGAACCGTTGGCTCCGCCAGGGGATCTGCTCGTAGTCCGCCACGTCACGGATGGCGCGGTAGATGAATGGGCTGAGGAGGTTCCGGCGGATGCCTTCGGTCAGTCCGCATTCGTAGACCAGGTTGTCCGAACACAGCGCCATGAGGTCGGCGGAATCGGTGCGATCGGGCGTGGCGGTGAGCCCGAGCAGGAACCGGGGTCGGAGATGCCCGATGGTTCGTCGGTAGGTGGGAGCCTCGGCGTGGTGGAACTCGTCTACGACCACGTAATCGAAGGCCCCGGCATCGATCCCTTCGAGGTGGCGGTGGAGTGACTGGATGCTGGCGAACACCACATCGCCGCTCATGTCCTGCTCCTCCCCGGCGAACAGGGTCAGGGAACGGGTGGGCATGATCCGGCGATAGACGTCTCGGGCTTGAAGGAGGATCTCTTTTCGGTGGGCGACGAACAGCGTCCGTCTGAACTCGGGGCGGGTCGAGTCGAATGCCGCCAGCCAGGTTTTGCCCAGGCCGGTAGCCAGCACCACCAGCCCGGCGGTGTTCCCCTCGATCCGGGTGGCGGTGAGCGCGGCTAGGGCTTCGGCCTGCACCGCAGTCGGACGTGGTGAGGAGCCTGAACCCGATGTCGGCAAGACGCCGGTGGCGTCGGGCGAAGTGGCGACCAACCCGGGGCTGTCGCCCAGCCCGTCCGGTCGGCCCCGCCCGTCCAGTCCGCCCGGTCCGTCCGGCCCGTCCGCGCTGTCCGACCCGCCCTGACCGGAGCGTTCGCCAGGTTCGGGTGGTGGCACCGGGGACGCGGCTTCGGTCCAAAACCTGGGTGAGAGGAGTCGCCGCTGGTCATAGGACCGCAGCCAGTCGGTGGTCACGGTGGTAGCTCTTGGGTCCGACCACAGCGACTCGAACTCGTCATGGAGCGCGTCGATGCGTTGAACCATCAGGTTCCACTCGATCCCGAGCTCCAGACCGGATCGGCTCAGGTTGCTGCTCCCGACCAGAGCGACCCCCTCGGCCGAGCGCGATGACGAGAAGAGGTAGGCCTTGGGATGGAAGTTGGTGGCGGCATCGGAGAACACCTTCACGTCGAGGGCCCCGCCTTCGGGGGTGGTCCCAACCCGGTCGAGGAAGAAGCCCAGGGCTGCGGGGTCGGTGATGTGCAGATAGTCGGTGGTGAGAACCCTGATCCGAACTCCACGAGCCAGCGCCTCATCCACGTGGGCGGCGAGGAGATCCACGCCCGAGCGCATGAGGAAGCTCACCAGCAGGTCGATCCGGTCGAAGTCGGTCCGGGCCAGGCTTCGAACCAGTTCGACGCGCATCTGACCTTCCGACGGGGTGACCAGCCGAGGATGCGGCGACGGCGACGGCGGCGACGACGACGACGCTGGCGGGGCCGTGGCCGTATCAGGGCCAGGAGCCTGCGAGGCCGTACGTCTCAGGTAGTTGCCGCGGTGGGGGATGACGTGGCGGACACCGCCCCGGGGATCCTCCATGTCGCCCTGGTAGCGGGGAATCACGTGTACGTGAAGGTGGAACACGGTCTGTCCCGCTGCCTGGCCAGCGTTGAAGCCGATGTTGTAGCCGTCCGGATGGTGCGACTCATCGAGTTGGGCCTTGACCTTCTCGATGAGTTCGAGCACCGCCAGCTTCTCGGTCGGCGTAGCCGCCCACCAGTCCGATACCAGCCGGCGGGTGACGACGAGCGTGTGGCCCGGGCTGACCGGGAACCGGTCAGCGAACGCGAACGCCAATTCGTTTTGGGCGACCCACAGCGCCTCGGGAATGTCGAGAAACCCCCTCACCGCCACTGAACCTACCGCTGGGGCATGAGACCAGAGCACCCAAGCCGAGTTGGGGGGAACCACCCATGGCCACCGGGTGGGGAAGTGGACAGAGTGGTGGCATGTCACGAGTAGAGGGAGAAACGAATGCGGCCCCGCCGCCAGGGGAGGAGTTGAAGCCGCGGCGGCGAGGCACGTCGTGGGCTGGGAGGGTCGCCGCCGTCGTGCTGGTGCTGGTCAGCCCGGTGACGGCGTGGTGGATGACCGGTCCGGTCGCCAACAACGAGGTCGGGTCCGCTGCGGTATCCAACCCCGACGACTACGACTACATGGTCCGCGGGCCCGAGATCAGTGACGGGATCGAGAACCTGGTCGGCGGCGCCTCGCTGGTTCTTCTGGTTCTGGCTGTACTGGGTCTGGCCATCGAGGCCCGTCGGGGACGCTGGGACGGCCCTTGGTGGTTGCCGGTGGGCGCGGCGGTGGCGGCCGGGGTCATCGTGGGTCTGACGGCCCGGGTGGTTACAGCCCCGGTGATCGGGGCGAACATCGGCGGCGGAATGATGATCCTGTTCGGGCTTCCCTTGGCCTTCGGGCTCCTGGTGGGTAGTGCCATGTGGTCGGTTCGGATCCTGGTCACCACGTCGGTCGAGTCGTGACCGTCGTCCACGCTCATGTCAGTTCGAGGCGGACCTTCTGGATTGTCTCGACCGCAGATTGGGGGCAGTGGTCGCCGCACAGACCGTCGATTAGCACCTGCTCATCTTCGAGGAGGTCCGGCGTCTGGCTCCGAACCCGTTCCAACAGGCCACGGGCCAACCGTTCGGTCAGTTCCTGCTCGTCGGTGATCAGAAGGCGTATGCCGACGTCTCGGCCGAGCAGGTCGAAGCTGCCTACCTTGAAGTAGATCTGCTGGATCTTGCGGGCATCCGTCTCGCTGGCATCGGGGCGAAGGGCCTGGAGTGTGCCGTGAAGCTTCGCTACAACGTCCTGGCGGCTAGGTAGGGTCCGGTCGGGTGCCGACTCGAATATCTGCAGCAGTAGAGCCGGTGACATCCACAGGCTGTGCCGGTCATCGGGTAGTCGAACCTGGAGGCGTCTAAGGGCTCGGTCGATAGGGTTGACAGGGTTGACAGGGTCGACAGCGGCGGGCTCATCGGCCCCCGGGGGAGGAGAGATCTGCGGTTCCGTCGGTCTCGATACAGCATCCGCCGGATCGGCGGCCGTGCTGACGACGACCTCCTTCGGTTTGCTTTCAACCATGCTGCGGGGAGCCACATCTCGATGGTTGTCAACCGTGCGTTCGGCGACCAGACCATCGAGAGCGCTCAACAGACTGGAGAGGTTCTTGAAGCCATAACGCGACTCGTCCCAGGAGCTGTCGAGGCGCACCAGCATCGGCCGGACGCCTGCCTTGTTGACCCAGGGGGTGTCCTTGCCGGAGCGGAGTTGCTTGAGCGCCCGAAGTATGAGGGCGGCGGCGTGATCCATGTCGAACGCCGGGACCGCCTCTTCCATTGCGGGCATGAGGGCTGGGTCCAGCGTCGACTCGTGGCTCGGCACCGGTTCGGTGAGTGAGCCGTAGTACTTGAACTCGTCGCATGCCGCCTTGAACAGGGCGTTCGTCTTTGGCATGCCTACGGCGATGAACGCCCGACCGAGCTTGCGGCACTTCTGGGCCAGTGCCACGTAATCGCTGTCACCGGCCACCAGAACCACATGGCTGATGTGTTCGTACTGGTGCAGATCCTCGAGGACGTCAAGGGCGAGACGTATGTCGGCCCCGTTCTTGAGGCCGCTGAGCGGGAACATCTGAACAAGGTCGACGGCCTGGGCCTGGAGTGCACCCCGGTACTTCCCGAACCACTGCCAGTTTCCGTAGGCTCGGTTGACCGCTATCGAGCCGAAGGCGGCGGCGAAGTCGAGGACCGGTTCAAGGTCCACGATGGTCTCTTGGGGTGCATAGAAGGACCGCCGATAGGCCCCGTCGCCTCGGAGTTCGTCAAGCAGGGAGGCGTGCACGTTCTCAAAGTCCCAGTACACGGCAACCCGGGGGTTCTCGCTCATGCGGCGAAGAGTACGCACGCCCAGGGTCACCCGCCTTCCCCTCGCCATCGCGGTCGTTGGTGCCGGTACTTCTTGACGGGTGCTTCTTGATGGGGAGCTGGTCAGGCGACTGCGGCGGCGAAGGAGGCGAAGAGGTCGCCGGGGAGGGGGACCTCGAGCTCCCAGGTGATGGCCATGGGGCGTTCACCCTCGTGGCTCCGGTAGGTGGCGGGGCCCAGGAACCAGAAGGCGCGGTCGTCGTTTCGAAGGCGGCCGAACAGCAGGATCGAGTGCCCCATCTCCACGTGGTTTCGGTACCGGAGGCCGGTGGGGCTGTCCTCGGTGGTTCGCGACTGGCTCTCCCAGTGGATCAGGTTCCTGGTGATGGCGTAGTCGCGGTAGCGGGTGGTGGGGGAGAAGCTGCCGCTGGACTTGTCGAGGGTGAACACGAAGACGTCGGCGCGGGCGTCGTGCAGGTGTTTGACCCCTTCCCGCCACGCTGGGGCCTGGCCTCGGTCTCCGGCTGCTCCGGTGGCGGCCAGGATCTCGATGCGCGAGTAGCGGGCGTGGACCTGGAGGGGTACGTCGGGGTGGGTGGACAACGGTTGGTGCAGGTGATCGACCCGGTCTCCGAGCACCGTGGTCAGCTCCGCCACCTCGGCTCGGACCTGGGGGTGAGACCACACCAGGTCGACGCCCTCTTGGAGGGTGTGGTCCTTGGTGAGCACCTGGTCCCCTAGCGAGGCGACCAGCATCTGGAGCAGGCGCCGATCCCTAACCCCGAGGTCGGCGGCCATCGGTCGTTCGCCGGACAGCAGGTCGCGGTAGCGGGTGAGGCGCTCGCCGTCGTCGACGTGGAGGAGGCGGCCGATGGCCCGGCGTAGCGATGTCTCGGACGGGCCGGCCTCGAGGACCGGTTGGTCAGCGGCGGCCAAGTGATCTGACCAGCAGCGGTCGCCGGTGTACAGGTCTTCGAGGTCGAGGCCCGATTCGGTGAGGAAACCGGCGAGCCCGAGCATGGGGTCGTTGCGGCGCAGGGACCGCAGCTCGTCGATCCGTTCTGTGAACCTGGTGGGGATGGCGCTGCGGATGCTGGCCAGCACCACCTCGGCTGACTTCTGGTCGAGCTCCATGTGACAGCCGGTGGGCAGGAACGGGAACCCCGTCTCGACCGCTCGGTGAACGTCGCTGCGGCCACCGCCGAGCAGAGCCCGGTAGCGGCGGTCGAAGCGAAACTCCCGACGGTGGGTTCCCACGAAGTCCAACACCGTGCAGAACGGCTTGCCCCGGGCCTTGCGCAGGCCGCGTCCGAGTTGCTGGAGGAACAGGACCGGGCTCTCGGTGGGGCGCAGCATCAGCACGGTGTCCACCGCGGGGACGTCGACACCCTCGTTGAACAGGTCGACGGAGAACACCACACTTGCCCGGCCGGCCTTCAGGTCTGCCAGAGCGGCCTGGCGTTCGTCGCGGGGCGTGTCACCCCAGATGGCCACCGCGGGGATGCCGTGGCGGCTGAAGTTGCGGGCCATGAACCGGGCGTGATCGATGCTCACGCAGAACCCGAGGGCCCGCATCGCCGCGACGTCGCAGCGCCGGGCCACCTCCTTGACCACCAGCCGGGCCCAGGCATCCGAGCTCGTGTAGCAGGCGGTCAGTGCTTCGGGGTCGTAGCCGACGCCCCGTCGCCAGGGAACGTTCGTGAGGTCCATACCGTCGCGGACCCCGAAGTACTGGAAGGGCACCAGGTACTGCTGGTCGATGGCGTCCCACAGCCGCAGCTCTGCGGCGATGCGGTCGTCGAACCATTTCAGGACCGGCAGGCCGTCGCTGCGTTCGGGGGTGGCGGTCAGGCCCAGCAACTCGATCGGGCGGAGGTGGTCGAGGACCCGTCGGTACGAGGCCGCCGCGGCGTGGTGGAACTCGTCGACGATGACCACGTCGAAGTGGTCGGGCGGGAGGTCCTCGAGCTGGGCGGCGTTGAGGCTCTGTATCGACGCGAAGACGTGATCGAAGCGGGTGGGCCGGGCTCCACCGACCCACTTCTCACCGAAAGACGAGTCGCGCAGGGCGTGGCGGAACGTGGCCAGGCTCTGGTCCAGGATCTCCTCGCGGTGAGCGACGAACAGCAGACGGGAGCGTCCCAGTTGGTCGCGCAGGCGGGCGTAGTCGAGGGCGGCCATCACCGTCTTGCCGGTTCCGGTGGCCGCCACCAGCAGGTTGCGGTGATGGCCGTGTTGACGGGAAACGGCGAGCAGCTCGAGGAGTCGGTCCTGGAAGGGGAGTGGGTGGATCTCGATCGGGCTGAGGATCACCATCGGGCCGTGATCGGTTCGGCCGGCACGGGTTTGCTCGGCCTGGAACTGATCGGGGTCGAAGCCGACGTAGTCGCCGCTGGCCCAGTAGCTGTCGAACACGGCGTCGAACTTGGCGATCACATGAGGATTGCGGGCCTGGGAGGCCCGCAGGTTCCATTCCATCCCGGTGACCTGAGCCGAATGGGTGAGGTTCGATGAACCCACATACGCCGTGGAGAACCCCGAACGGCGGTGGAACACCCAGGCCTTGGCGTGGAGCCGGGTGGTGGTGACGTCATAGGAAACCCGCACGTCGGCCCCGAGTTGAACCAGCTGTTCCAGTGCCGCCTGTTCGGTGGAACCGGTGTAGGTGGTGGTCAGCACCCGCAGGTCCCGTCCCCTCTCGCAATGGCGTCCCAACGCATCGAGGAGGGGCGCGATACCGCTGCGACGGATGAAGGCCATCACCACGTCGATGCGGTCAGCCGAGTCGATCTCGGAACGGAGCTGGCTCCACAGGGTCGGTTCGCCGGGGGAGTTGGTGAGCAGGGTGGTGTCGAGCAGCGGGATGAGCGGGATGTCGACGGTGCCGGGCCGACCGTCGGGTCGCGTCTCGGTCACCGCCCGCAGGGTTGCGCCGGCCTCGATTGGTGCGGCGGCGCGGTCCACACCAACCAGTTCCGACAGCCGCTCGATCAGAACACGGGCGACCGAGATCCCCACCTTGGTCCTATCGGCCTCGGCGACGCCGGCGATGGCCCGCTCTACCTCGCGGCCTATGTGCCAGGCGATCCGGTCGGCGGCTTCGGCCCGGTCCAGCTTTGCCCGGTCAGCGGTGAGCCCGTCGGACAGTGCGCTCAGTCGGGCTTCCAGGCCCTCGGTGATGAGCAGTTCGTAGATGCCGGCGGGAAGTTCGGTCACGGGCCTGAACCTAGGAGCTCGGGACGGTGACGATCTTCTTGCCGAAGGGTGCCAGGGCCAGGAACGCCATCTTGAAGGTCTGGATACCGAAGGGGATGCCGATGATGGTGAGGCACAGGGCCACTCCGCAGCTCACATAGGCCACGAACATCACGCATCCGGGTATGAACCACAGGACGGCTCCTATGGCCCCGAGCTTGGAGGCCGAAGGGTCGGCAACCGCCTGACGTCCGAAGGGCCAAAGGCTGAACTCGGCCAACTTGATGCATTGGAGACCGAACGGGATCCCCACGATGGTCAGCGCCAGGATCCCCGCCCACATCAGCCAGGCCAGGGCCAGCCACACGCCCCCCAGCACCAGCCACAAGATGTTGCCCAGGGTCTTCACTCGTCGCTTCTCCTTGCCCGGTTGGCACCGTAGCGACCATGGGTACCCGATGGATGTGACGCCGTGGCGGACAACCCGAGGATGACCCGCCGGGCGACGCACCGGTGCTCCGGCGTGGTTGACTCGTCGCCGGAACCGATCCGCACCCAGAGGAGTTGTCCTGTGTCCGCCTTCGATGCCGAATACGAACCGAGCCCGTGGGAGCCGATCGCCTTGGAGATCGAGCGCTACGAGCGCAGCGACGGGTCCGAGCCCAGCGAGCTGGTCGGAGACCAGTGGATGGTGCTGTGGACGTTAGGAGCCAAGTCGGGCAAGGTCCGCAAGACGCCGCTGGTGCGGGTCGCCGACGGGGAGGGTCGATACGCGGTGATCGGATCGATGGGGGGAGCACCCACCCATCCCCAGTGGGTCCACAACATCCGGGCCAACCCGGTGGTCCGGATCCAAGACGGTGGCGAACGTCACGACCTGTCGGTGCGTGAGGTCGACGGTGACGAAAAGGCCACATGGTGGGCCCGTGCCATGGCGGTGTGGCCCGACTACGACAACTATCAGGCCGCCACCGACCGGATCATCCCGCTGTTCGTGCTGGAACCGACGGACTGAGTCCGTCTCGGGCGTTTGCCTCACTACAAGCGGCTGAGGCGGTCGGCCATGCCGGAGGCTCGGGCCACGGGTCGATCGACCGCGGCGCGTATGGCTACCTCGGAGGCCACGACCGTCAAACGTTGCTTGGCGCGGGTCACACCGGTGTAGAGCAGTTCCCGGGTCAGGATGCGAGCCGGCGGTGGGGGTAGGACCACCACGGCGTGGGCGAACTCGGAGCCCTGGCTCTTGTGGATAGACATCGCCCATTGGGTGGTCACCCGGTCGAGGCGGATGGCCGGGACCTCATGGCTGGCTCCGCTACGGGCGAACACCACCCGGTAGTTGGCGGCTTCGGGACCGTCGATCACCTCGGTGGTGGCCGGAAGGGCCACACCCACATCTCCATTGAACACGTGGTTCACGTAGTCGTTCTCGGTGACCATGGCGGGCCGGCCGGCGTACCAGTCACCCCGGCGGATGATGGTTAGGCGACGCAGGTAGTCCTCGACCGAGCGGTTCCAGTGGTCGACCCCGGTCGGTCCACGACGCAGCGCACACAGGACCTTCACCGATTCGATCGCCGCCAGAGCGGCCTCGATATCGTCAGCCTCGGCGGCCCGGACCGCCTCGGTGGCGCTGTCTCGTACCTCGGAGGTGAGCTGCTCCAATCGGCGAACGTGCTCGGCCCGGTGACCTCGGGGCTTTGCTCCAGCCGTATTGGCTGTACCTGTCCTGTCGGTCGAAACCGCATCAGCGTCGATCCAGGTCAGATCGACGGCTCCATCAGTTAGCAGGTCGACTACATGGTCGGAGCGACCCTCTCGTATGGCGGCGGCCAGATCCAAGATGCTCGAGTCTTTGCCCTGGCGGTGGATGGTCGAAAGCGACCGGACGGCGGGAGTCAGCACCGGCGGTGGGGTGGCCTGCCCGTCCACCGCGGCCCGCATTCCGACCATGTCGCCCAGGACCGTGCCCGCTTCCACGCTGGCCAACTGGTAAGGGTCACCCACCATCACGACCTTGGTGTGGGGTGGGATGGCGACCAGGAGATGGGCCATCAGCGATAGCGACACCATCGACACCTCGTCGATTATCACCAGGTCGTGGGGAAGTGGGTTGTCCGGGCCGTGGTTGAAACCGGCGCCCCGTCGACCCAACAACCGGTGGATGGTGACGGCCTCCAGCGCGTTCAGTTGCTCGACGACTGTGGCGGGGAGGTGATCGGACAGGCCGTTGACGGCTTGGCGTATGGCCTCGGTCATGCGGGCCGCAGCCTTGCCGGTGGGTGCCACCAACGCGATCCGGTCGTATCCCCTCGCCGGAGCGGCGGCGTCCGTTGGGGGCACCGCCTGGAGGGCTGTCGCCTGAGCGGCCGTCCACTTCGGGTCCCGGCCATCTGCCTTGTGGGTGTTGGCGGACCACAGGAGACCGGCCAGGAGGTGGGCGACGGTGGTGGTCTTGCCGGTGCCGGGACCGCCGGCGATCACCACCAGGTTGCTGGTGGCCACCGCCTGGGCCGCCGCCACCTGATCTGGGTCAGGTGAAGCTCCTGTGGCCCGGGCCGCCATCTCGAACAGATCGGCGATGTGGGCCTCCACGACGGGTGCGATGTTGGGCGCAGCCGAGGTGGCGTCGGCGTCAAAGGTGACCGTGGTCGCCCGGGCGGCCAGGTCGGCCGCAACGTGACGTTCTAGGTACCAGTGCCGCGCCAGGTACAGGCGTCCACCGTCGAGGACCAGGGGTCGGAGGTCACCCCCAGGGTTCTCGGAGGCGACCCTCACCAGGCGTGACCTGCTCAGCTCGGCCAACCACCGGGCTGGGCTGGGCCACTCGAGGTCGTCGATCGATATCGCTGCCGCGGTATCGATCGGTTCCAGGTAGTCGGGGTCGTCGTCGTCTCGACCGCCGCCGAAGGTGTCGAGAGCCATCGTGGTGTCGGCATCGACGCTCACCAAGTCGTTCGGTTCGGTGGCGGCAGAGATCACGGTGTGACGGATCGAGTTGATCTCCACGCACACCGAGCCGTGCTGGGGGGCGCGGGCGGCCAGGGCGGCACCCAAGATGACCTCGGTGGGGGAGGCGGGATCGATGAGGGCGAGGGTGGCGGCCAGGTGGATCTCGGTGAGACCGAGCACCCCGGCTGTCACGAACGGCTCGATCCAGGCGACCTCGCTCGGGATCAGATGTGGCGACCTCATCGGGTTCCTCCGGGAGTGACCTGTCCGGCGAACAGGTCGGACAGGGCCGTGATCAGGCTGTGAGGTACCTGCCAGGCGAACACCCCGGCCCGCAGGGTCTCGCTCCCCCCTGAGGTGCTGGGGGTGTTGTCGCCCACCATGGCTCGCACGAAGAGGTAGCCGACCGGTCCCAGGTGTGCGGCTGGGTCGTAGTCGGGAAGGCGCCAACGTAGGTAGCGGTGCAACGCCACCGAATACACCAGGGCCTGGAGGGCGTACTGGTTGTCGGCCATGGCCCGAGTGAGGTTGCGGGGCCGGTAGCTGTGCAAGGTCGGTTCGGCCATGCCGGGGGCCAGGTTGTTGGTCTTGTAGTCGACCACGCTGTAGCGGGTTGTGCCGTTGACGTTCTGGCGCAGGGTCAAGTCGATGCTGCCGTTGAGGAACCCTTGGAGAGACGTTGAGGACAGGCCGCGCTTCAGGCCCAGGGCCCAGGCGTGCAGCGGGTCGGTGGCGTCCAGGTGATCGGCGATCAAGGCCCCGATGTGCCCGGCCGGCAACACCTGCTCGGGTGACAGAGCGAAGTGGAAGGTCAACTCGTTGAGCCGGTCACCTGCGCCCAGGTCGGCGAGGCGAAGGTCTGCGAAGGGAGACCCCAACGGCGTGCGCAACACATCGGCCAGTACCTCGGGCAGCTGGCTGCGCTGTTCGGGGCTGATGCGGTGCCCGATGGGGCGGGCCAAGATCTCGGCCACCGCGCCGGGAAGGTCGGGGCCGGTGAAGTCGAGGACCTCGAACACGTGGTGGATGAGGTTCCCGAAGTCCTTCCCCCCGCCCAGACCGGTGAAGGGAGACGGCTGGTCCCAGTCGAGGAGCGATGGCGCATCGACCGGGGTGCCCTCGTCCGTGCCTGTGAGTGTGCCTGTTGCAAAGTCTGTATCTGTGTCTGGTGAGGTCTGTCCAGGGGGTTCGTCGTGGGCCTTGACATCGTCGCCGGCCTCGACGGTCACGTCTCCGCCCTCGAGGTCTTCGGGCAGAGCGACGTGGAGGTCGCGGGCAATGGAGGAGAACGACCACATCTTGCGCAGGCGGTCCAGGTCCCGGCCGAGCTCCCCAGCCTGAAGGGCATCGGGGTCGGTGACCGCCAAGGCGGGAGCCGGAGGGTCTCCGAGACTGGACGGGTCGACCGCGGTGTCCGCGTCGAGGGCTTCGACGTGAACCGAGGCCTCGGCGCCCTGGTCCGCGACTCGTTTGGTGACCGCGGCGAAGAAGCCATCCTGGCCGACCTTGACCTCCTCGGAGGCTGGTGTGTCGGGCTGGCCCAACAACATCCGGGTCACCCCGCTGGCTTTGAAGCCGCTGCCGACATTGGACCACCACACAACGCTTTGGTGCTCGGCTCGGGTCAACGCCACGTAGGTGAGGCGGTGCTGGTCACCGCAGTTCTGACGCTTCGCCTCGGCCTTGGCCCGATCTTCGGCAGGAGGCAGCTTGCGACGACTGTTACCGGTCTCGGGGTCTGTGGCCGAACTGATGTCGATCACCCGGTGTCCGGCTCGCTGGTGACCGTTCTCCTCGCCGGCTTCGCTGCCGTCGCTGGCATCGAAGAACACATAGGGCCGACCTGCCGCGACCCGGTTGCCACCGGCGTACAGGTACGGCAACAGCACGAAGGGGAACTCGAGACCCTTGGAGGCGTGGACGGTCATGATCTGCACCGAGTCCGAGTCCGAGTCGACACGGCGCTGGGCGGCGTCGGCCGCCACCTCGTCATCGGGCGTTCCTCCCAAGGCGTCGAGGATCTCCAGGGCGGTACCCGCCGACATGTCCCTCCCGTCGGCGCGGGCCTCTGAGTGGATCAGCTCGGCTAGGTGTTCCAGGTCGGTGAGGTTGCGTTCCCCCGACTCGGTGGCCAACAGGCGCGCCGCCAAGCCCTGGCTGCGGCGAGCTCGGCCGTAGAGCGAGGCGATTCCCTCCTCGACCAGCACCTTGGCCCACTCGACCAGAGTCTGCTGCAACGCCAGCAGCTTGTGGCGGGCTTCGTCCTGGTCGGATTCGGTCTCCACCGCCTCGATCACCTCGCCGGGCTCCCACCCGAAGAACCAGGTGAGCGCGGCCGCGGCAGCCTGGCGGATCGAACCGGGACGGTCCAAGGCGTGAAGCAAGGTCCGCCACTGGTGACGAGCGTCGGAGTCAGCGACGTCGTCACGCAGGCGCAACACCACCGGGACACCGGCAGCCCGAAGGGCGTGGGCTACCGGTTGAGCGTGGGAGGCCGACGAGACCAACACCGCGATGTCGCTGGGCCGCACCCGCTTGGTCCCAGCGTCCTCGCCCGTTCCTCCTTCGGTCTCGGCGTGGGTCAAGAGGTCGATGACCACCTTGGCCAGATCTGCGGCAATGGCTCGCCTCGCTGGCTCAGCGGTGTTCTCGATACCCGAGGTCTTCTGCAGTTCGAGGGTACGGATCGCCATTCCTGGCATCGTCTCGGTGCTGCGGGAGTCGACGGCGCGTCGGCCGGTGTGGCGGGGGGATGCGAGGACCTGCTGGTACACGATGCCGGCGTCGCCGTATTGGTGGTCCTTGGCCATGCGATTCATGGCGTCGATGACCGTGGGGTCCGAGCGTTGGTTGGTGACCAGCACTCGCACATCGGCGGTGTCTTTGGCCTTGAGGTAGGTGTAGATGTCACCGCCTCGGAAGGCATAGATGGCCTGCTTGGGGTCACCGACCAGGAACAACGCCCGAGGTGTCGGCCCGCCTTGGGACACCCCCTCGGCGAACACGGTGCGGAAGATCTCCCATTGCACCGGATCTGTGTCTTGGAACTCGTCGATCAACGCCACCGGGAACTGCTCGCGTAAGGCACCGACCAGTCGAGGATCGCCCCGCAAGGCATTGCGGACGCCGACCAGCAAAGAATCGAAGGACTGACCTCCCTGGCGTTCCAGCCGGCGGTCCACCTCGCCCACGGCCCGGTTGACCAACTCCACCGCGGCCAGGTCTGAAGCCATGGCTGAGTTGGCCAGGACCTCGGCCTCGGTGAGGGTGCGGGCGGTGGCGACCAGCTTGACCAGTTGGTCCAGGTTGCGGGTCCCGAACGGGCTGACGGAGTGGGTCGACAGCTCCTCGAAGAACAGGTCGGCGCACACCTGGGTGATCAGGTCGGTCTCGGACTGGGTCGGCACCGCCTCGGTGGACTGTTCGGAAAGAACGCCGATCGAGGCCCGAACCTGGGAGCAGAACCCATGGATCGTGCTGATGGTGGCAGCGTCGAAGTCGCTGATGGCCTGAGCTAGGCGGGAGCGACGCTGTTCCAACTCGTCTGTTCCGCAGGGGCTCCCATCAGGACTGCGGCCGAGCGCGGCCAGAACGGGATCGTCGCTGGTGGCGGGGTCGGTCGCGACGCTCAGGTGGCGGAGCGCCTCGACCAGGCGCTTCCGAACTCGGTCACGCAGTTCGGCGGTGGCCGCCCTGGTGAAGGTGACCAGCAGGATCCGCTCGATGGGGATGCCGTGCTCGGCCACCAACCTCACGCAGATGGCGGTCAGGGCGTAGGTCTTGCCGGTACCGGCGCTGGCCTCGATGAGGGTGGTCGCCCCGAAGGCGATGGGGCCGTCGACCTCGAAAGGTGCAGTGTGGCCGTCGGTGAGAGCGGACTTGGTCTCCGGGTCGGCGCCCATCAGCGGCGGTCTCCTTGGGGTGGGGTGGTGTCTTCGGGAAGGACTTCGACCAGAGCGGCGTCGAGGGTGCCCCACAGCCGGTCCGCTTCGCCCTGGAGGGTGTGACCACCGAGCACCGCCGCCTCTAGATCATCGAAAGGGATCGGACCGAAGACCAGCTGGTGGTACAGGTCGAAGCATTCCTTTGACCAGGAGAAGTCGTTCTTCACCAGGTCGCCCCATGCATTCCGGGCTGCACTCCGGCTGGTCGACGTCTTGGTGGCCCCGTTGATGAGGGCGTAGGACGTGGCGTTGAACAGAGGGAGCGGATAGCAGGCGCCGTCGCGGTACTGGGTCACGAGAACTTCCAGCGCCCTGAGCGCCGTGGCCCGGCGGGCTGACGCGTCATTGCCGCTGACCGTCCGGACCCAGACCTTTGGTGCCAGGTTCTTGGACTCGCCCCGGGTGATGACCACGCCACGCCACGCCACTTGGGGCTGGGCTGCGGTGAGGAGGAGGAGATCGATGGCCGCAGAGGCAAGGTATTTGGGTTTGAACCGGCTGTACTGAAGACGCAACGGACCTGGATCGGTACCCCCGCCGCAACGACTCACCGT
This sequence comes from Microthrixaceae bacterium, assembly GCA_016702505.1. Lineage (NCBI taxonomy): Bacteria > Bacillati > Actinomycetota > Acidimicrobiia > Acidimicrobiales > Microthrixaceae > Microthrixaceae bacterium. The sequence continues at coordinate 339,741 of JADJDU010000030.1, read as the reverse complement.
GCCCGTAACCCTGGTGCCATCGGGAAGGAGAACTTCGAGGCTGTGGCTCTGGTCGGCAGCCCCCAAGGCATCGAAGCCCGAGGCGGTCTTGAGGATGTCCGCCACCTCTGAGGACATGGCGGCCAGATCTGGATCGGCCACCGAGGGGGGCGGCAAGATCCCCCGTGCCCGGTGGTAGCGCAGCACCGCTGCTACCTCCTCGGGAAGAGGTGGGAGCGAGTCATCGACGGGGATGATGACCGACTCGGGATCATCCAGGGCTATGCCGGCCTCCAGCAGGTCCCCGCCGATTCCCGACGCCGTCAACTTGTCTAGCGAGGTGGGGAGCTGGTCATCGCCCTGGGTTGCTTCCTCGGGCAGGGTGATGCTCAGGCGACGCCGCACGAAATGCCTGACCGGGTGGTCATAGAAGGACCGGAGGTCTCCCAGGTCCACATGATCGGTCTGCCCTGGTGGTTCGGGCAGTGGCTCGGTGATCAGCAATTCGAGCCCGCTCGATCGAGCGGGCGATGCCAACCGGTTCAGGATCGCGGCTGCGCCGGCGCGGGCCGTAGGGTCGAAGCTGAACGGCAACCCGTGTGGGGCAGTTGCGAAGTTGGAGGGGTCGAAGGCCTGACGGGGGTGGGAGCGGACCAGGCGGTCCTCCAACTTGCCGTTGTTGGCTGTCTTGGCCCCGTTGGCTGTGGCGGCCTCGAGGGTGTCGGGGGTGTCGGGGGTGTCGGGGGTGTCAGGGCTATCAGGCGAAACGGTGGCGGCGATGACGTCGATCAGTTCGTCGAGCACCACTGCCCGGGGAACCTCGGCATTGGTGCGGACATCACGTGAGGTGCAGGTGATGATCACGTGATCCCGCGCGGCCAGCACAGCGGCCAGCAGCTCGGCCCGGGCCTCGGACCGAGGGTCTCGATCGCCGACGTGGGGAGCAGTCGCCAAGAGGTCGTCGCCGCCGGGTGGCGCCGATGGCATCGCCTCGTCGTCGAGGCCCAGGATGCACACCACCCGGAATGGCACCCCGGTCAGCAGGGAGGGGCGGGCGATGACCATCGATCCGTAGCCCAGGTCGGCTCGGGCTCGCTGGCCCTCCAACGATGGGGCCAGCAGTCGCTTGATGTCACCGAAGGTCAACTCGGTGGTGCTCGGCTGTCCTGACGCGTCGGCCGATGCGAGCACCAGGTTGGCCAGCGCATCGTCGAGGGCGGCCCGTTGCCAGTCCTCGAACCGGGACGGGGCCAGCATGAGGTCGGCTGCCGCGGTGAGCAGGTCCCGCCACTGGGAGACGGAGCGACGCATGGAATCAGGGCCGGTGCCGCTGGCCCGGTCGCCGACCAGGAGGGCGTGTACCGCGGCCATGGATCGGATGGCAGCCGCCACGCGACCGGCCGAGGCGATGTCGCCTTCGCCAACCTCGAGAGGGACGATCGACCCCACCGCCAACGCGTGTGGCGAGGCGTTGGGGCCGATGACATCGTGGGGGAGAGGGCGCGGGGCTACCGTTCGTAGCGGATCGCCGAGAGTCACCCCGACCATGATCTGGTCGACGGCGGCGGCCCACGAGTTGGCCCGATGCGCCGGGTCGATGCCCCACGGCCGGCGTTGGTCGCCATCGAGGCCCCAGCGCACACCGGCGTCGTCTATCCATTCCGACAGGAGGCCTAGGTCGTTCTCGTCGAGGTCGAACCGGGCCCGTACCGCCGGGGAGTGCAGGAGGTCACGGACGCTGCCCGTGTCGAAGCGGCCCGGCATGACGTCCAACATGGTCTGCATGGCGGCCAGCACCGGGTTGAACGACCGGGCGTCCCGGTCGACCAGCGTGTAGCGCAGTGTCGGAACCCCGTCGGGTTGCTCGCCCCGCCGGGCGGTTGGGCCGAGCACGGCGGTGATCACCGGCGCGAACTCCTCTAGTTGGGGGCACAGCACTGCTATCTCGTCCTCAGCGAGATCAGGGTTGTCCCGCAGAAGCCCGAGCACGACGTCGCGCAGAACCTCGACCTGACGGGTGCGTCCTGGTGCGGCATGGATCTGAAGTGACGGGTCGGGAACGGGGCCAGGGTGGTCACCGGCCGGCGGGGCGTCGGCGCGAACATCGGCCTGGATCCGCCCTAGGAGGGTGACGGGCGTGTGGACCTCGGCCGGTAGGAGCGGGGTGGTCTCTGCGAGGGCCCGGCCCGGTCGGCGGAGAAGCGTGGGCACGACGCCCCCGGCCCCGAGTAGCAGCGCGGACTCCAGGGGACGTCTACCCCAACCGTTGACCAGAGGATGTCCCGACTGGCCTGGTGTCGCGCGGTCGAGCGGCCGGTCCTTGCGCCGAAACGCCCACGACGACGCTCCACCGGGCCCAACCGAGGACTGTGCCACCGACTGTGCCGCCGCCACCGAAGCCTGAGCAGAGGGCGACAGCAGCATCACCGTGACCTCGGCTTGGCGGGCCACGGCGCTCAGTACCGGGCCTAGCTCTGCGGTCAAGATCGACTGGCCGACCACCGCCAGTCGGGGAGGAAGGCCCCGTTCTGTTGAGCTCAACGGCACCGACAGGTCAAGGTCGCCGCTACGGATCTGCTCCAGAGCCTCTACCAGCCGTTCGGCCGGAGGGGTCACCCCGCCGTCGGCGATCAGTCGGCCCCGTACGGCCCGGTAGAGCCGCGGCTGCCAACGGCGATCTTGGGGGAGAGGTTGACCCTCGGCATCGACGTCGTGTCCGTCGGCCCAGGCGTTGACCATCTGGGGTCGGTGGACGCCGTAGCGGTCGAACAGGTCGGCGATGGGCCCGGCCCGACTGGCCAGCGTCACCCCGGGGGGAAGCGTGCTGCGCCGCAGCCGTTCATCGATCTCGGCGTCGGGGTCCGACATGACGTCGAGCACGGCCCACACCAGCCGGTCGACCTCCCACGGATCGACTCCTTCCGGGCGGCCGGCTCGGGCTCCGTGGGCCCGCAATATCCGCCAGCGCAGCGAGCCGGGAAACGGCATGTCGATGTTGGCCACCACGCCGTCTCCGCTGCCTCCATCGCCAGCGGCGCCCAGGTGACGAGCGAGCTCGAAACGCAACCAGCTCCGGAATCCGAGCGAAGGAACCGACACCCACTCACTCTGGAACGGGTCGGCCAAAGGCGCGGCCAACAGGTCGACCACGGCGTCGACAAGATCGGTGGCTCGGTCAACCACCCCGACATTAAGCATGCGACGAACATACCGACCCCCGCTGACAGCGTGGACGGTGTGGCCCTGGGACCATCACTCGGCCTCAGTCGGCTGCCTCCAGGATGATCATGTCGAACCCTCAACATAGAGAGCTGGGTCGGGGTCCAGGTAGGCCGATGCCTGAAGTTCGAACATCGTGGCGTACCGGCCGCCGGTCGCCATCAACTCATCGTGCGAGCCGGACTCGACCACTTCGCCGTGATGGAGAACGTGAATGCGATCTGCCGATCGGACGCTGGAGAACCGGTGTGAGATCAACAGCACCGAACGATCGGCGGCCATCTCCTTGATGTGGCCGAAGAGTTGAGCTTCGGCTGGCGGATCCAACGCCGCAGTCGGCTCGTCCATGATGACCAGCGGGGCGTCGCGGAACAGGGCACGGGCCAGAGCCACCCGCTGCCACTGCCCGACCGACAGATCCACCCCGCCCTCGACGAATCGAGTCAGAACCGTGTCATATCCCTGGGGCAGACGAGCCAAGAACTCCTCGGCTCCAGCCCGGATGGCGGCCCCGCGCACCGCGTCGCCGTCGTGTCGTCGGCCTATGTCTCCGACGGCGATGTTGTCCGATGCGCTGAGCCAGTACTGACCGAAATCCTGGAACACGGTGGCCACGCCCCGGCGTAGTTCGGTGTCGTCGGGACCGGCCGGGACACCATCCCACAGGACCTGTCCAGAGGTGGGTCGGTACAGGAGACCCAGCACCTTGGCCAGGGTGGTCTTCCCTGAACCGTTGGCCCCCACCAGCGCCACCACCTCGCCCGCCGCGATGTCGATGCTCACGTGATGCAACGCCGGTTCCGCCGAACCCGGGTAGGTGAAGCTCACGTCATCGAGCGAGATGGTCTCGAACTTGGGTATCGAACCGCCCGAGCTCGTTCCCGCACCTGCGGAGCCTGGCTGGGTATGACCCGGCGGGACCGGTGTCAGCGGTGGCGAATCCGATGCCGCGGGCTCAGTCGGGGACGAGACCGGAGCCAGGTCCAAGAACAGGTAGTAGTCCTCGATGAACAAGGTGGCCTCATACAGCGAGCCGGCGGCGTTGGCCAGCGTTCGCAGCCGCTGTCCCAGGTAGGTGATGGCGAGAACGGCGGCCCCGGCCGAGGCCAGATCGAGGCGGTCGGACAGGAGCAGCCAGAACAACACGGACATGGTGGTCGCGGTGCCGACGGAAGCCAGGAGGCTTCCCACCAATGCCGTGCGCAACCGGGAGCCGACGAGGGCACGTAGCGCGTCGATCCGGCGGGCGTAGAGGACGTCGAATCGCTCGCGCAGGAACGGGGCTATGGCAAAGGATCGCACTTCTTTGGCGAGAGGCTTGCTGGCCAAGGTGTTGGCCAGATACGTCCGCTCACGGTCCACCGGCGTCATCGCCACCGCGAAGCGGTACCAGGCCATCCCGTTGCGGCTCTCGGCCAGCCACAGCGGCACCAATGCCAGGAGGGTGACAGGGACGAGCATCGGGTTCAGGACCACCAGCCCCGCCGAAACGCCCAGCGCTGCCACCAGACCGTTGAGCATTCCGACCAGGCCGTTCACCACCATCACCGGCCGGTTGTTGGCGTTGAAGCGCGCCCGCTCCAGGCGGTCGTGGAAGCCCGGGTCCTCGTAGGCCTCCAGGTCGACGGTGCTGGCGACGTCGAGGATGCGTCCGGTGGCGTCGCGGCCGACCAGTTCGGTCAACAGCGTCGAAAGTTCACGGGCGGCGGCGGTGGTCAGACCGATCAACGCGGTCAAGCCGACCAGGACCGACAAGGCCGGGATAACGGTGCCGAGCCCGTCTCCGGCCCGGTCGGCCTCGATCGCCCGGTCCAGCACGAACCGGGCGGCCAGAACCTGGGCGGTGACGGCGAAGCCAGCCATGACCTGCACGGCCACCGAGGCCCAGAACACCCGGCCACCGGCTCGGCGGACCATGGCCACGGCGCGCACGACCAACGCGGGCAGGCGTTTCGCTTTGCGCTGGTCCGCCGATGGTCTGATGCGATCGGTGAGCGACACCCCGGGCTGGGTCACCGGGTGATTGTGGTCGCGCCGGATCGACCTCGCCACATGTCGCCGGGTCCCAACCGTGTCGGCAGTACGATCGACCGCCGTGCCCGGTCCAGTGGTCTCCATGCTGCCGGTGCGAAACGGCGCCATCGATCTGTCCGGGCACCTGGAGTCGGTGGGTCGGTTCGCCGACGCCGTGGTCGCTCTCGACGATGGGAGCACCGACGACACCAGGGCCATCCTCGAGGCCCATCCGTTGGTTCACACGGTGCTCACCAACCCCCGACGGGACAGCTACCGGGGCTGGAACGATTCGGAGAACCGGAACCGTCTTCTCGATGCCGCCCTGGAGTTGAAGCCGTCGTGGGCCATGTCCCTCGATGCCGACGAGCTGATTCCGGCCGACGACGCCGAAGCCCTCCGAGGGTTCCTCGCCGGAGAGGCGGACCCAGAATCCGCCTACCTGTTCCGGGTCCTGAAGATGATGGACGACCTAGGCCACCACGCCGGGTCGCCGTTGTGGGTGGGAAGGCTGTTCGCCCCTCGACCCGGGCATCGATTCGCGTCAGATCATCTGCACTTCGTGCCGATACCGACCGCGATCACCCGTGACCGATGGGTGAAGACCACGCTGCGGATCCAGCACCTGGGCTCTCTCAACGGTCCCCGTCGCCAGGCCCGCCTGGCCAAGTACCGCGAGGCAGATCCAGACCACCGGTGGCAGAGGTCCTATGACCACCTGCTCGACGAGCCCGGCCTGGTCCGGACGTGGACACCTCGCTCCCGCCTTCTGCCGGTGGTTGCCCATCAGCCGGTGATCGACGAAGTCGAGGTTCCCGCGGGCCAGCCGGTGATGTCGGTGGTGATCATCTCCCGAGACGAGGAGGCCATCATCGAACGGGCGGTAGCGGCGGCACTCGCTCAAGACCTCGACGATCCCTTCGAGGTGATCGTCGTCACCAGCGGGTCGGACCGCACGGCGGACCTGGTGGCCGCCAACCATCCGGAGGTGACGGTCATCGCTCTGGATCGCCCGGTGCTACCGGGCGAAGCTCGCAACGCCGGATGGCGCTCCGCCCGGGGCCGTTGGATCACCTTCCCTGGTTCTCATGTGGAGCTACGTCCCGGCAGCCTGGCCGCCCGTCTGGCCGCCCATCGATGGGGCTGGCCTATGGTCACCGAGACCATGCTCAACGGCACCGACACGAGAGCTGGATGGGCGTCGTGGTTCCTCGACAACGCCGGCCTATTGCCCGGACGGCCGTCGTTCGCGTTCGAGTCGGCCCCACCGCGGTGCTCCTACCACCGGGACCTGCTCGACGAGGTAGGAGGGTTCCCCGAGGACATGCGGGCCGGGGAGGACACCGTGGTCAACGAGGAGCTGTTCGACCGGGGTTACGGCGCCTGGCGGGAAGACACGTGTGTCACCGTCCACCACTCGCCGTGTTCCACCGCCGCGATCCTGGCGCGTCACCACGCCAAACGGGGTCGGGCCCGGGCCCGGATTCTGCTCGATGCCCGGGCCAGAGGTGAGATCACCACCCGCCACATGGTGGGTACGGCGCTCCGCTGGTTCCCAGGGCGGATGCGCTGGACGCACATGGAAGTACGACGGTGGGGTTCTGACGTGCGGGGTCAGTATCGACGTTCGTTGCCCTGGATCGCCCTGGGTGCCACATCGGCGTGGGGGGCTTGCGGGATCGAGCTATTGCGATCCGCGGGATGCCCCCCGATGGTCAAGGCCCGGCCCGGATCGGCCCGGTGGTGGTCACCCCGAGCCGGTGGTCGCCGGACCACGTGAGGTGTCGACAGACCCAGGTCTAGCCGTGGGTCTTTGCGAGTGCGAAGCGTTCCCGATACCGGCCGGCCAGCCCGGCGGTCACGGCCAGCACCACCCAGGGCAGGGCCAGGATCAGGCGGATCCGGTCGTAGCGGCCTCCATTGCGCCAGACCGCGGCCACCACGTCGGCCACGGAGCCCACGGTCTGAATCGGCAGCCCCACCGCGGCCCGCAACGGGGTGCTCGGTGGGATCGGCTGACCGGTGGACAGCGATGCGGTCACGACGCGACGACCGCGCCGGTGATGGTCGCGGATCATCTCCACCGTGGTTCGGGGATTGCGGTGGGCTGTGCGGACGTCGGGCGAGAACCAGATCGTTGTGCCGAGGTCGCCGAGGCGTCGGGCGGCATCGGTGTCCTCGCCGATGCGGATGTCGGGTTCGAAGGCTCCGAGGCGGTTCAGAGTTTCGACCGTGTAGGACGAGCCGTGGGCGGCCGGATCCGGAAAGGAGACCGGACCCGCGTCACGACCACTGAGGCGGCCGCGGTAGAGCGTGAGGTGGGACGCCCACGACGCCGGTCGTTCGGGGGGTGCCGAGGTGATGGCACCGGCCACCACGCTGTTCCCGGCGCGATGGGCGGCCAGGCGAGCCTCGACCCAGTTCGGCTCGGCGAGGCAGTCGGCGGCCAAGAAGGCAACCACCTGACCTCGGGCCGCGGTCATCCCCGCGTTGCGGGCACCTCCGGGCATCAGCCGACGCTGCGATTCGATCACGGTGATGTCGGGATGGGCCCGTCGTACCAGCTCAGCGCTGGAATCTCCCCCGGAGGTGACCACGACCACCTCCACCTGGGTCTTGGCGGACCGTCGCTGCCCGAGAACGGATTCCACCGCCGAGACGATGGTGGCCTCGTTGCGGAACCCCATCACCACCACGGTGATATCTGGACGACTGCTCAGCTCCGAGACTGGCTCAGCCATCCCTGCACCTCACGTCGGGCAGCCCACGGCACGTAGTGCGCGGCGATGGCCGCCATGGTGGCAAAGCCGATCGAGCCTCCGGCGGTCACCCCGGCGGCGATCGTTCGGGCTGCCGTTCTGCGGTCACCGATCTGGAGGTACCTTCCGGCTACCGCGGCGGCCATCCAAGTGCGGGTGGCTGGGCGATCACGAAGCTGAGGCTCCAGCTCGTGGGCCAGGCGGGCCGCTTCATCGGCCGCATCCCGGGTGCGTTCGTGGTCGCTGTTGCGGTGTCCGTGGTGGTGACAGCAGTGCACCAAGACGTCGGGCACGACCACCACCGACCGGCGGGTGGTCAGACGGAGGAACAAGTCGAGATGGTCGGTGGTGGTCCACGGGTAGGGGGCCGGGGTGGCGAATCCTCCCACCGACTCCAGTAGCGACCGCTCCAGCAAGGGAGTGCTGGTGTTGAACTGGAGGAACGGGTGCCAGCTCCGGCTCAGGCGGGGCCGCATCACGTGGCCCTTTCGGTGGCCGTCTTGGCCGACGGTGTCGTGCCAGCACAGGATCGGGCCGACCTTGCCGGTACGGCGACGTTGCAGGTCATAGGCCGCAACCTGGCGGGTGAGCTTGGTCGGCTCCCACCAGTCGTCGCTGTCGCAGGTGGCAACCAGGGGTGCCCGCGAGGCGTCGAGAGCGGTTTGGCGGGCGGGGTTGGCGCCGCAGTGAGTTTCGCGTCGTAAGACGGTGACCCGCGGGTCGCCAGCGACGTGCTTTTCGACCTGCGCTGCGGTGTGGTCGGTGCTGGCATCGTCGACCACCCACAGGTGCCAATCCACATATGTTTGGCCTCGGATCGCGTCCACGGCCTGGATGGTCAGGTCGGGTCGATTTCTGGTGGGGATGATCACGTCCACTCGGTGATCTGTGCCGGTCACGACCCCGATCGTAGAAGGTGCTACCCGGTGGCCTGCGAGGCGGGTCATCGCCGCTGACCGAGATGGTGAGAAGGTTGGTCGGTGAAACGGGTGCAGGCGAGGAGGGGACCACGGATGAGGCAAGGGGACGCGGGCGGTTTCGACTGCACCCACAGCAGAGAGGGTGGCGCGTGTCCACGGTGGTGACGGTCATGGATCGCGACGGGTTCGACAACTGCACCGACAACATCGTGGTGGTGCAACCCGGGCGACATCGGTTGCTGTGGGTACCGCGAGACGTCTGGTGTGAACCACGGGCCGAGCGGATCAACGCGTCGTTCAAGAGGGGATCCCACCAACGGTTGGTGGAAGACCTACAGCAGTTGGGGATCGAGGTCGATCACAGCGTCTGCTTGTCTCGCTCCACCGTCGAGCGGGCCCTGGCCTCGATCGACGTGACTGTCCCGGTGCACCAACCGCTTCAGTTCTGGTACCCGATGTCGCCCACGGAACGGATCCAGGAGGGCCGAAAGCCGGTCGACTTCATGCCGCCTCGTGAGCGACTGAGGGGGGAACGAGTCCACCAATGGATCGGGGCCCGGCACGTCAGGGACCCATCCACGCCGGGGAGCGACCTGGCCCGTATCGGTCGGCAGCAGGTTCTGGTCCGACGACTGCTTCGTGACGGCTTCGACTTCTCGATGGTTCTGGCCGACCGTGAAAGGCCGTTGGTGTCAGACCCGATGGCCATCGAGGATCTCGGACGGGTCCGGTGGTGGTGGCGTATGGCCCACACCGATCAGTTGGCTGATCGGCAGGTGAACGGTCAACACGTCCTCACCTTGCTGTCGCCCGAACCCAAGCCCCCACGGTGGCGGCGAGCGGTGCGGCGCCTGAACCCGGTCGGAGGTAGTCGGGGTCTGTCGGTCCCGCCGCGGTAGGCCTCGCCCGACACCGATCCCGACACGATTCCAGGTGGAAAGGGTTGGATCCGGTCGAGGTCTCTCAGGACGGTCGAGGGTGCGGTGGCCGATCCGAGGCCAGTCGGACGTACAACAGCGCGGCCTTGGGGCCCTCGTCGGTGGCCACTTCGATGTCTCCGGAGTGGTGGAATCCCGACGTCACCGACACCCTCTTGGAGGCTTCGTTGGTGTCGTGGATCTCCAACAGGATCACGGCCAACAGCAGCGTCTTGAACGCCCACCCCGCCAGCAACCGAAGCGAGCGGCTGGCGGTGTGGCGGCCCCGAGCCGCCGGGGTCAACCAGTAGGCGGCGTTGCCGCATCGACCGGCCACGGTGAGGCTGATCACACCGAGCAGTACTTGGGGGTCATCGGCGGCGACCACGGTGAACACGTACTTGCGTCCCGAGGGCCACAGGTCATGGGACAGGGCCACGTAGGCCTCGGCGTCGGAGCGATGGTACGGGCGGGGGACCGGTATGTACCGCTGTAGTTCGAGGTCCTGGCAGGCCAAGGTGATCTGATCTATGTCACCTTTCGAGATCGGTCGTAGGGTCACGACCCCGTCGGTCAGGGTGGTGTCGATGGACAGCCCACCTGTCTCGCCCGTCTCGACCATGTCGCTGGTGTCGCTGGTGTCGCTGGTGTCGCCGGTGGTGCTCATGTCGTCATCGTGCCACCGGTCCGGCCCGCAGCGTCGTGGTCAATGTGGGGCTGGTCGCTGGGCGTGGCTGGTGAAGGCTTGGGTGGTGAAGCGCCAAGCCGTTAGGTGGTCGGGCCAGCGCCGGGGGTCCATACCGGCCTTGGCGAACAGTCGGCCGATGAAGTCGGCGAACTCGGGGAGCTGTTGCCACACGTCGGGAAGGAACAGGGCCCGGTGTCTGCCGCTCGAGATCATGAGACCGTGAACGCCCGGGGTGAGATGGGATCGCAGCAGTTCAGGTGAGGTGGCCGGGATCGGCTCTTGCGGCGACATCACCGACACCTCGATGGTTAGACGGGGTAGCTGGCGTCGTCGCAGGGCCGGCAGCCGGGGGTCGTCGAAGGCGGCGGCCCGGGCCAGGCGGGCAACCTCGTGAGCCAGCGGCTTGTCCCCCGACACATCGCCGATGCACCCGTTCAGGTCACCGTCGACGTGGAGGGTCACGAACACCCCACGCTTGTCATTCGAACCGGGGGCAGCGGAAGACGAGAAACGAGGGGGTTTGCCGTCGAAGGCGTCAACGATCGACTGGCGGGCGATGGTGAGCAGCGCGTCGCCGGTCTCGGGCGGGAGTCGGGCCTCGGAGTCGGAGGGTTCGGCGGCGACCTGTGTTCCCGCCCCACTCGGCTCAGGTGAGAGCGAAGGCGCCATAGCCAACCACCCGCTTCCGGTCGCCGGCGGTGTCGCCGGAGTTCCTCAGATCGAGCACCTCCACCGTCAGGTCACGTTGTTCGGCCACCCGCAACAGCCCCCGTAGTGGCCGGTTCCCACACGCATCGGTGTCGGAGACGCCCTCGGCGTGACGGGCCAGGATCTCACCGGCGGTGTGGCGGTCCAGACGGACGGCATCGTCGTAGCGATGGTAGTGGGACAGGTCACTGCTGATGATCACGACCGTGCCGGGCTGATCCCACACCAGGTCCAGCAGTGCCCCTACCTGGCTGGCATTGGCATCTCCCACCACGAAGGGGGCCAGAAGGGCGTCGGGAACGACCTCTTGGAGGAAGGGGAGCTGTACCTCCAGCGAGTGCTCCCCCGCATGGGCCGCGTCTGAGAAGAAGGCGGCCCCGGCCCCAACCACCCGCTGCACCAGGTCGGTGTCTATGGCGACCGTTCCCAGCGGGCTGGCCCAGGCATCAGCGGTGGTGGCGGCCACACCCCGGAACGCCACGCGGTGGCTGGGGCCGAGCAGCACGACGCGCCGGACGGCGACGGTGTGGGGTAGGAGCCGACGGTAGGCGCTGGCCGCAACCGGTCCCGAGTAGATCAGCCCGGCGTGGGGCACCACCAAGGCCCGGGGCAGAGGCCAGGTCGGGTCGTGGTAGCGGTCTGGGCTCGGTGGTGGAGGGGCGTGGGTGGCGGCATCGAAGCAGGACCGGACCAGTTGCCGCAGCTCCTCGGGGTCAGCCGGGTAGAAGGTGCCGGCCACCGCGGCCGGCCGGACGCGACCGCCGCCGGTCGTGCTCATGTCCGTACCTGGCGATCTCGACGATGGATCGACACCGGTCGGCGACGGGGCCCCCAGTCTCCGGGCCCCCCATCGAACACCCCGGCCAGGACGGTTCCGCACATGGTGCAGCCGCTCTGATCGTCGAGGCGGTAGGCGCCGAGGCGGTACCAGTCCCGCTCGATCACCACCGAACCGCAGCCGGTGCAGGTGGTGGACTGACCGCCCTGATCGTGCACGTTCCCGGTGTAGGCGTGGTGAACCCCGTTGGCCAGCGCCATCTCTCGGGCTCGGCTCAAGGTGGCGAGCGGAGTGGGGGGCGCGTCCAGCATCCGGTAGTCGGGGTGGAAGGCCGTGAAGTGCATCGGTACGTCGGGTCCCAAGTTCGCCACCACCCACTTCGTCATCTGGTCGATCTCGTCGTCGCTGTCGTTGTGGCCCGGGATCAACAGGGTGGTCACCTCGAACCAGACATCGGTGGAGCGCAGGTACACGAGCGAATCAAGGACGGCCCCGAGGTCCCCGCCGCAGGTGTGGCGGTAGAAGTCCTGGGTGAACGCCTTCAGGTCGACGTTGGCGGCGCTGCGGCCGCGCACGAAGCACACCCCCTGCTGGCCGTCACGAAGCTTGCAGGCCCGAGGGCACACGTCGCATTGGACCCGACCGTCATCCAAGGCGTGCCAATACCGAGTGGGCACGGTGAAGGGGTCGGCGACGGTGATGCTCACCCCTTGCACGGTACGAATCCACGGGCCCGAACGCACCCCGTGGTCGGGAGAACCTTGACCGGCCCGCTGTGACCTCCGGCCCTGTTCGTCCAAGTGCTAGGGGACGGACGATCAGCCAGTCCCGCCCGGTCCGAGAAGGTCCTCGAGCGTTCCCGGGCTCGGTTGGGCGCGCGGTAGGACCGGTGTCACCGCGACAGTCACCGTTGTAGGTTCGGGTCATGGTCGACCTCGTGATCACCAACGCCGATCTGGTGGATGGCTCAGGGGTACCGCGACGCCCCGCCGACATCGCGGTGGAACATGGTCGGATCGTGGCCGTGCAGGACGCGGGGACGCTTTCCACCGCGGGTGCGGCCAGGACGTTCGACGCTGAGGGGCTCGTCGTCACCCCCGGTTTCGTGGACATCCACACCCACTACGACGCCCAGGCAACGTGGGAACCGGAGATGACTCCCAGTTCCTGGCACGGTGTCACCACCGTGGTCATGGGCAACTGCGGGGTGGGGTTCGCTCCGGCGGCACCCGATCGTCACCAGTGGCTGATCAATCTCATGGAAGGTGTCGAGGACATTCCGGGGTCGGCGCTCGACGAGGGGATCACCTGGGGATGGACGTCGTTCCCCGAGTACCTGGACGTGCTGGAGTCTCGAGACCGAGTTCTCGACATCGGTACCCAGATCGCCCACGGGCCCCTGCGGGCCTACGTGATGGGTGACCGCGGTGCCGACAACGAGCTGGCCACCGCCGAGGACCGCGAGTCGATGGCCAAGCTGGTCGAGGAGGCGCTACGGGCGGGGGCGCTGGGGTTCTCCACCAGTCGAACCCCGCTCCATCGGTCCAAGTCCGGCGAACTGGTGCCGGGTACCGACGCGGACTCCGATGAGCTGATCGCCATCGGTGAGGCCATGGCCAGGGTCGGGCACGGGGTGTTCCAGTTCGCGCCCGACCACGCGCTGGTACCGGAGCGGGAGTGGCCGTGGATGGTCGAACTGGCCCGCCGGACCGGCGTCACCATCAGCATCAACGTCAACCAGCCCGACAGTGCCCCCGACGTGTGGCGGGAGGTGCTCGGCCTGTTGGACGAGGCCGCGGCGGAGAACCTGCCCATCGTGGCCCAGGTGGCGGGTCGGTCCATCGGCATCCTCTACTGCCTTCACGGCAGCGTCCATCCCCTCCTGTTCCACCCGGCCTACGGCGAGGTGGCCCACCTGCCCATGCCGGAGCGGTTGGTGGCTCTGGCCGAACCGGAGCGGCGGCGCCGCTTGATCCACGAGGTACCTGACGATGGGGCCTGTTCCAGCGGGTGGTGCTGGACAAGCTCGAACGTCTGTGGGTGGTCGACGGCGAGGCCATCGATTACGAGCCCCCGGCCGAGCGCTCCATCGCGGCCCAGGCCCGTTCGCGGGGCGTCGACGCCATGGAGATCCTGGTCGATCAGCTCACCTCGGCCGAGGGCAACGGCATGATCTACGCCCCGTTCTTCAACTACAGCTACGGCGACCTGTCCATGACCCACGACGCCTTGGTCCATCCCCGCACCAGGCTGGGGCTGTCCGACGCCGGTGCCCACTGCGGCGCCATCTGCGACGGCGGGATGCCGACGTTCATGCTCACCCACTGGGTCAGGGACCGCACCCGCGGGCCGCTCCTCACCCTGGAGTCGGTGGTCCGCGGTCAGACCGCCGAGACCGCATCGCTGTACGGGCTGTGCGACCGGGGGATCATCGCCCCGGGAATGAAGGCCGACATCAACGTGATCGACCTCGACCGGCTCGGCTTCGAGGTGCCCCGCATGGTGTTCGACCTTCCAGCTGGCGGTCGCCGCCTGGTGCAGCGGGGGCGCGGCTACGTCGCCACCTTCGTGGCCGGCGTGCAGACCGTCGACCGAGACGAGCTGACGGGTGAAATGCCGGGCCGGCTGATCCGAGGCCCCCGGTAAGGTCCCCGACCATGCGCTTCTCCGTGTGGCCGTGGCTGTCCAAGAGCTGGAACGAACTCTCCGATCTCGTGGCCCACGTCGAGGCCACCGGTTGGGACGGTGTGTACGTCGCTGACCACTTCATGGCCGATGACGGCGGCGGCTTCGGTGCCGTCACCGACCCGCTGCTGGAGGCGACGGCCACGGTGGCGGCGCTGGCAGGGGAGACGTCGCGGCTCAGGCTCGCCACCTTGGTCCTGGCTATGACGTACCGCCATCCAGCGGTGCTGGCCAACTGGGCGGCCACCGTCGACCACGCGTCGGGCGGCCGGCTCCTGTTGGGGGTTGGGGCCGGGTGGCAGGAGAACGAACACGACCAGTACGGCATCGCCTTGGGCTCGCTGCGTCAGAGGATCGACCGCTTCGCCGAGGGGGTGGAGATCATCAGCGGGCTCCTGAGCCGTCCTCGCACCTCGGTCACCGGATCCCATTACACCGTGACCGATGCCATCTGTGAGCCCAAGCCGGTCCAGGCTCCGGTGCCCCTACTGATCGGCGGGAAGGGTGACCGCATGTTGGGGATCGTGGCTCGCTACGCCACCGAGTGGAACATGTGGTCCACGCCCGCCCACAACGTCGAACGGTTCGCGGTGGTGCAGCGTCACTGCGAGGCGCTGGGGCGTGAGCCCGGTGAGATCATCCGTTCCACCCAGGCCGTGGTCATCGTCACCGACACCGACTCCCTCGACCAGGAAAAGGCCATTGCCGACGGTCTGGCACCTCGACCGGTGCTGGTGGGTACTCCGACCCGGATCGCCGAGCAGGTCGCGGCCTACGACGAGGTCGGGGTGAACGAGTTGATCGTGCCCGACTTCGCCTTGGGCACCGGTTCTCAACGGGCGGACCGGCTCGACGCCCTGATCGAGGCCTTCGCCCCGCTCCGGGGCTGAGCGCGCTCGGGTCAGACGTGATTGGCTGGCGCCATGACCGACCTGGGGATCAAGACCAACGGCGTCAACCATGTGGCCCTGGTGTGCTCGGACATGGCGCGCACCGTCGACTTCTACCAGGGGCTGCTCGGCTTTCCTCTGGTGAAGACCATCGACCTGCCCGCCGGGATGGGCCAGCACTTCTTCTTCGACATCGGCGGGGACGACCACCTCGCCTTCTTCTGGTTCCCTGAGGCTCCGCCCGTCGCCCCTGGTGTGGCGTCAGCGCCGTGCCTGCCCGATCGGGGCGAGATCCCCAGCGCGGTGGGATCCATGAACCACCTTGCCTTCGCTGTGGACCCCGATCTCATCGAGGACTACCGGGCCCGACTCATCGACGCTGGCATCGAGTGCACCGAGGTGTGGAACCACGACGATTCCGAGTTCGGCCTGTCACCGACGGTCACCGAAGACGTCTTCGTCCGGTCGGTGTACTTCTTCGGTCCCGACGGAATCCTCCTGGAACTGGCGGGCTGGACCCCGGCGTTCAGGCCAGACGCGTCGCGCCCCGGTCCTGCGGTGTGACCGGACCTATCGCTCGGGATGTCTATGCGCCGATCAGGTCGAGCCGACCAGTCCTGCGGGCAACTCGGCCAGCTTGGCGGCGAGCTCGGGAAGCAGGTCCTGGTAGGTACTGGTCTCTCGCCACAGAAGGGCGATCTGACGGCTGGGGGCGGGGTCGTTGAACCGCAGGAGCACGATGTCCTCCGACGGAGCGACGGGAGCCTGGATCGCCAGCTCGGGAAGCAGCGTGACACCCACCCCGGCCGCCACCATCTGGCGGAGGGTCTCGAGGCTGGTGGCCCGAAAGCCACGGCGTTCGGTTCCGCCCGCCAGGCTGCACACCTCGAGCGCCTGATCACGTAGGCAGTGGCCCTCCTCGAGCAACAAGAGATCCAGCCCGGCCAGGACGGTGCGATCGATCTGTCCGGGTACGGCGGCCAGCGGATGGGTGGCGGGAACGGCGAGGACGAAATCCTCGGTGAACAACGGCTGCAGGCACAGCCCGTCGTGGTTGACCGGTAGGGCCAGGACCCCGGCGTCGAGCTGACCGGAGCGGAGCTGGGTCAGGATCACCTCGGTCTTCTCCTCGACCAGAAGGAGTTCGAGGTGTGGGAACCGGGTGTGGATGCCGGGCACGACGTGGGGCAAGAGGTACGGGGCCAGGGTGGGGAACAGTCCAAGGCGGATGCTGCCGGCCTCGGGATCGCGGGCTTGAGCGGCTACCCGATGGATGTCGTCGACCTGGCTGAGAACGCCGCGGGCCCGGGCCACCACCTGCTCGCCGGCGGGGGTGAGCAGGATCCGTCGAGAGCTGCGCTCCACCAGAGCAACCCCGAGCTCTCGCTCCAGCTTCTTGATCTGGGTCGACAGGGTGGGCTGGCTGATGTAGCAGGCTTGTGCCGCCCTACCGAAGTGGCGGTGGTCAGCCACCGCCACCAGGTAGGACAGATCCCGAAGGTTCACCGTGGTTCCTCCGGTCGTCGGCTGGGCTCAGACCGAGGCCAGGGCCGGCTCGGCTGGAGCCGATGTGCGGATCAGGTGGTCGAAGGCGCTGAGCGCCGCAGTGGCCCCAGCTCCCATGGCGATCACGATCTGCTTGTAGGGAACGGTGGTGCAGTCCCCGGCGGCGAACACGCCCGGCACCGACGTCTGGCCTCGGTCGTCGATCTCGACCTCGCCTCGCGGTGACAGCCCGACGGTCCCCTTCAGCCATTCGGTGTTGGGCAAGAGACCGATCTGCACGAAGATCCCATCCAGGTCGACGGTGTGGCTCTCATCGGTGGTGCGGTCGGTGTAGACGATTCCGGTCACCTGTTCGCCGTCGCCCAGCACCTCGGTGGACAGGGCGCTCACCACGACGTCCACGTTGGGCAGGCTGTGCAGCTTGCGCTGGAGCACGTCGTCGGCCCGAAGCTGGGAATCGAACTCGATGAGGGTGACGTGGGCGACGATCCCGGCCAGGTCGATGGCCGCCTCGACGCCGGAGTTGCCTCCGCCGATCACCGCCACCCGCTTGCCCTTGAACAGCGGTCCGTCACAGTGGGGGCAGTAGGCAACGCCCTTGTTGCGGTACTCGGCTTCGCCGGGGACACCCATGGTGCGCCAGCGAGCCCCGGTGGAGATAACCACGGCGCGGGCCTTGAGGCTGGCACCGTTGGCCAACTCGATGGTGGTCAGCCCGTCGTCGCCGGCGGGCACCAGGCGGGTGGCCTCTTGGAGGTTCATCACATCGACGTCGTACTCGCGGACGTGTTGTTCGAGCGCGGTGGCCAGCTTGGGGCCTTCGGTGTAGGGCACCGAGATGAAGTTCTCGATGGCCATCGTGTCGAGCACCTGGCCGCCGAAGCGATCGGCGGCCACCCCGGTGTTGATGCCCTTGCGGGCGGCGTATACGGCAGCGGCCGCGCCGGCGGGACCACCGCCCACCACCAACACGTCGAAGGGGTCCTTGTCGGCGATGGCAGCAGCCTGGCGTTCGGCGGCTCCGGTGTCTAGGCGGGCCACGATCTGTTCGAGGCTCATGCGACCCTGGTCGAAGGGCTCGCCGTTGAGGAACACCGAGGGCACGGCCATCACCTTGCGGGCCTCGACCTCATCTTGGAACAAGGCACCGTCGATCGACTCGTGGCGGATGCGGGGGTTGATGACGCTCATCAGGTTCAGGGCCTGGACCACGTCGGGGCAGTTCTGGCAGGTGAGCGAGAAGAAGGTCTCGAAGTGGTAGTCGCCGGGTAGGTCCCGAACCTGTTGGAGCACGGCGGGGTCAGCGGTGGAGGGGTGGCCTCCCACCTGGAGCAGGGCCAGCACCAGCGAGGTGAACTCGTGCCCTAGCGGAATCCCCGCGAATCGCACCGAGGTATCGGTTCCGGTCCGTTCGATGGTGAACGACGGGAGCCGGGTCCCTGGTGGGACCTCTTCCAGACGTCGGGCTCTGAGGCTGGGCGACAGCGACGCGATCTGTTCGAGCAGGTTCCACAACTCGGTGGACTTGGCCCCATCGTCGAGGGCGGCGATCAGCTCGACGGGGTGGGTGACCTTCTCCAAGTGGGTCTTGAGCTGGGCAGCGAGATTGGCGTCGAGCATGGTGATCACTCCGTGAAGCGTGAGGAGATGTGAAGCAGCGCAGAGCCGCACCGAGAGGAGCGGCATCCCACCGGGGGCTCGGGGGCAGAGCCCTTCGTGGCCGAGGTGTCGGGTGTGGGGTGGCGGGAACCCCCACACCCGACGGATCTCGGGGGGGGTTAGGTCAGATCTTGCCTACGAGGTCGAGGGAGGGAGCCAGGGTGGCTTCGCCCTCTTCCCACTTGGCGGGGCAGACCTCGCCCGGGTGGCTGCGCACGTACTGCGCGGCCTTGATCTTGCGGAGAAGTTCGGCGGCGTTGCGGCCGATGCCCTCGGCGGTGACCTCTTCAAACTGGATCACGCCGTCGGGGTCGACCAGGAAGGTGCCGCGGTCGGCGAGGCCGATGCCGTTGCCGACCGGGTCGCCGTCATCGAACTGCTGGCCGCGCATGACCCCGAAGTTGCGGGAGATGTCACCGCTGGGGTCGCCGAGCATCGGGTAGGTGATCTTGGCGATGGTCTCGGAGGCCTCGTGCCAGGCCTTGTGCACGAAGTGGGTGTCGGTGGACACCGAGTAGACCTCGACGCCCAGGCCTTGGAGCTCGGCGTAGTGGTCGGCCATGTCGCCCAGTTCGGTGGGGCAAACGAAGGTGAAGTCGGCCGGGTAGAAGAAGAACACCGCCCACTTGCCGCGCACGTCGGCGTCGGTCACATCGACGAAGGCACCGTTGTGGAAGGCGGTGGTGGAGAAGGGCTTGATCTCGGAGTTGACCAGGGTCATGGCTCGTGTACCTCAGGAACTTGTAGGGAACTTTCCGATAGGAACTATAGATCGGAAATCCGAGGTTCAATTGCCAAAGTCGATCGATTGTGGCTATGTCGTCGATAGCCGCGCGCTATCGACACTTGGTTCAGGCGGTGACGAGGGCCTCTATGCGGGCCAGCGTCTTCTCCATGTTCTTGCGGGTCATGTCGGCCAACCGTCGGACCCCGGGCTTGCCCAGCGCCGATTCCTGGGAGATGTCCCAAGTCTCCTTGACCAGGGTCCCACCTTCGCTCGGCTCCAACTCGTAGCGCCAGATCCGTCCGCCCATGACCTTGCCGAGCGGACCCGGACCCCGGGTCTGCCAGGCGATGCGCCGATCCTGCTCGAACTCGATGACCGTGTTCACCATCGAGTAGGGCACGCCCCACTTCATGGCCATGCCGAAGGTGGATCCGGCCTTGAGCACGTTGGCCGCACCTTTCGCGTCTCGGACCGTGCCGGAACCGTCGATGTCACGGTGCCGGCTGGCATCGGCGACGAGGGCGAAGATTGCTTCGGGCGGAGCAGCGATCTGTCGCTCCACGGTGATGGTGTCGGTGGCCATCGCCGGAGCGTAACCCCTGTGGGAGAGTTCCGGTCATGGACCTCGACCGACTGCTGGACGATCTGGTTGCCGAGAGCGATGCCCTCGACGCGCTCGTCGCCGAACGACTCGACGCGTGGGACCGACCGACCCCAGCGCCAGGCTGGACCGTGGCCCATCAGATAGCCCACCTGGCCTGGACGGACCGGGCCGCGGTGCTGGCCGCTACCGACCCCGCCGACTTCGGGGCCCTCCTGGATCGAGCCATGCACGACCCCGATGGATTTGTGGACGCTGAAGCCGAGGCCTGGGCGGCTCCGGCCCTGGCCGACCAAGGCGGTGTCGATGCCCTGATCGAGACCTGGCGAGCGGGTCGTGGTGAGCTCATCGATGCGCTGGGGCAGGTCGCACCCGGTGGGCGGCTGCCCTGGTTTGGGCCCCCGATGGGTGCTGCGTCCATGGCCACGGCCCGGCTCATGGAGACCTGGGCCCACGGCCAAGACATCGCCGACACCTTCGCTGTCACCCGCCAAGCCACTGATCGACTCCGTCATGTGGCCCACATCGCGGTGCGGGCCCGAGGTTTCGCCTACTCGGTACACGGCGAGGTGGCTCCCGACGAGGACATCACGGTGATTCTTCACGGACCCGATGGGCAGCAGTGGGTGTGGGGTGACCCGTCGGCCCTCCAGCGGATCGAAGGGCCAGCCCTGGACTTCTGCCTGCTCGCCACCCGGCGTCGTCACCGCAATGACGTCGTGGTGACCGCCACCGGCCCCGATGCGCGGCGGTGGCTGGACATCATCCAGGCCTTTGCCGGACCTCCCGGTCCCGGACGGAGCGCTACGGGCGCAGTATCGGCCTGATCGTCACAGAACTTGAACAGAACATCCATGGATTCCTGCGACGCGTGCACTACGATCGGTGCACTCACGGCCCACTCGGGTCACACCGTTGGCACTTAGGGAGGCGAAGCGATGGAACACCCCGAGGATCTCACCACCGAACAGTTCAGCAGGGCGCTCGACCAGCACTGGGCCTCGGCTCCCAGCGGCGGCACCGATCTGCTGTCTCGCATGCGCGACTCCATCGCCAGCATCGACACCGCATCAGACAAGCCCAAGATGACCAAAGAAGAGTTCTTGGCCGAGCTGGCCCAGGGTCGGCGCTGAGCCTCCACTCCCTCGTCTCTGCGGTGAGTGCAGAGAACCGGTGCCACGGTCTGGACCGCCGTGGACCAACATGGCCTAGTGCGTGAACTAACCCAGGCCAGCAAGCTTCAGGGCGTCGTCTATGAGATCCGGGGGCCGGCCAACGCCCAGGCCGCCCGGCTCGAGGCCGAGGGCCACCAGATCATCAAGCTGAACATCGGTAACCCAGCCGTGTACGGCTTCGAGGCCCCCGAAGCGATCCTGCGAGACGTGTTGGCCGCGCTGCCCGAGGCGTCGGGCTACACGGAGTCACGGGGCATCGTGTCGGCCCGCCGAGCAGTGGTGAGCCGATATGATCTGGTACCTGGCTTCCCCGACCTGGATGTGGACGACGTCTACCTGGGCAACGGCGTGTCCGAGCTGATCATGCTCACCATGCAGGCCCTCCTCGACGACGGTGACGAGGTCTTGATCCCCGCGCCCGACTATCCGCTGTGGACCGCGGCCGTGAGCCTGGCCGGTGGCACTCCGGTCCACTATCGCTGCGACGAGAACGACGGCTGGAACCCCGACCTGGCCGACATGGCCGCCAAGGTCAGCGCTCGCACCAAGGCCGTCCTGGTCATCAACCCCAACAACCCGACCGGTGCCGTCTACAGCCCGGAGGTATTGGCTGGTGTGGCTGAGCTGGCTCGCGAGCACGAGCTTTTGCTGCTGGCCGATGAGATCTACGACCGGATCCTCTATGACGGAGCTTCCCACACATCGGTGGCCTCGCTGGCTCCAGACCAGCTGTGCATCACATACAACGGGCTGTCCAAGACCTACCGGGTGGCGGGATACCGGTCGGGGTGGATGGCCATCACCGGACCCAAGAACCATGCCCAGGGATTCCTCGACGGCATCGACCTGTTGGCGTCATCGAGGTTGTGCCCCAACGCCCCTGCGCAGCACGCCATTCAGGCTGCCCTAGGCGGCCAGCAGTCCATCGAGGGTCTCATCGGTCCGGCCGGCCGACTGCTCGAGCAGCGTGACACTGCTGTCGAGGCCCTGTCTGAGATCCCCGGTGTCAGCTGTGTGGTCCCCAAGGGGGCGCTGTACGTCTTCCCCCGCCTCGACCCCGAGGTCCACGAGATCCACGACGACTCCCAGATGGTCCTCGATCTGTTGTTGCAGGAGAAGATCCTGGTGGTCCAAGGCACCGGCTTCAACTGGCCCGAGCCCGACCACCTGCGCATCGTCACCCTGCCCTGGGCCCGAGACCTGAAGGTGGCCATAGAACGCCTGGGCAACTTCCTGTCCAGCTACCGCCAATAGCTCTGGTCCTCTGGCATGTCGGTCAGGCGGTCAGGCGGTCAGTCGGTCAGTCTGTCGACCGACACCATGGCGATGACGGCTTCGCCTTCCTCGTCGGAGCGAGCCAGGTCGACGGTGGCCACCAGAGCCCAGTCGTGGTCGCCGTCCGGGTCGCACAGCGTCTGACGTAGCAACCAGATCCCGGGCTGCTCGGTGATGGCGAGGTGGACGGGGTTGCGGGCGTCGGCGTCGATGCCGATCGAAGAGTGCTCGGCCGAGAACGGCGCCAGCGCTTCGGACCAGCGCTGGGGTGTCCAGCCCTCGTCGCCGTCGAGGTCGCCAAGGGCATCCCAACGCCTGAGTGCGGCCAGCTCCACCCGTTGGAACATGGCGTTGCGGACCAGAACCGCGAAAGCTCGGCGGTTGGCCGTGAGCGGCGGCGGCACGTGGTCCACCGGAGGTGTCAGCTCGACCCCATCTGGTGGATGGCTCAGCGCCTCCCACTCGTCGAGGAGGCTGGAGTCGACCTGGCGGACCAGCTCTCCCAGCCACTCGGTCAGGTCCACCAACTCGTCGGTCTTGGTGTCCTCGGGCACGGTCTTGACCAGGGTGCGGTAGGCGTCGGTCAAATAGCGCAGAAGTGCGCCCTCGGCCCGGGCGATCTGGTGGAAGCGCACGTAGTCAGCGAAGCCCATGGCCCGCTCCCACATCTCCCGCACCACGGCTTTGGGTGACAGCGGAGACTCCGCCACCCAGGGGTGGCGGCCTCGGTAGACCTCGAACATCGGCTCCAGCAGCTCGGCCAGGGGTCGGGGATGGGTGACCGACTCCAGCTCGGCCATGCGCTGGTCGTAGTCGAGTCCATCGGCCTTCATCCGGCTCACCGCCTCGCCCCGGGCCTTCGACACCTGCGAGGAGATGACCGGTCGCGGATCTTCCAGGACTGCTTCGATCACCGACACCACGTCGAGGGCCCAGGTCGGGGACTCGGGATCGAGCAGATCGAGAGCGGCCAGGGCGAAGGGGGCCAGTGGCTGGTTGAGGGCGAAGTCGGCCTGGAGGTCGATCGTCACCCGCACCGTCCGACCCCGGTCGTCGGGATCAGCCAGCTCCTCCACGATTCCGCCATCGACAAGGGCCTGCTCGATCTCGGCCGCCCGAACCAGATGTCGAGCCCGGTTGGTTTCGGTGTCGTGGTTGTCCGACAGCAGTTGGTGGAGCGCTCCTCGACCGTCACCGGGCCGGTCCAGCACGTTTAGAACCATCGAGTGGGTCACGGTCAGCGGCGCACCGAGGGGTTCGGGGGCGGCGCCGACCAGGCGGGTGAAGGTGGGTTCGGCCCAGCTCACCGTGCCCTCCGGTGGCTTCTTCTTGGGTTGACGACGGACCTTGGTTGGATCACCGCCGGCTTTGGCCAGCGCCTTGGCCGCGGAGCGGGCGTTGTCGATCACGTGTTGGGGGGCCATGACCACGACCCGCCCCGAGGTGTCGAACCCGGCTCGGCCGGCCCGGCCGCTGATCTGGTGGAACTCCCGGGCGCTGAGGAGCCGCACCTGGGTTCCGTCGAACTTCGAAAGCGAGGTGAGCACCACGGTGCGGATCGGCACGTTGATGCCGACGCCAAGGGTGTCGGTGCCACAGATCACCTTGAGCAACCCAGCCTGGGCCAGACGTTCGACGAGGCGCCGGTAACGGGGGAGCATCCCGGCGTGGTGGACGCCGATTCCGTTGCGGACGAATCGGCTGAGAACCTTCCCGAACCCGGCCGAGAAGCGGAACGCTCCGATCTCAGCGGCGATCGCCTCCTTCTCCTCGCGGGTGGCGAGCTTCAGGCTCATCAACGATTGGGCTTGGTCGATGGCCCCTGCCTGGGTGAAGTGAACGAGGTAGATGGGGGCCTGGTCGGTGGCCAGCAACTCGTCGAGGACCTCGGGTAGCGGGTCCATCCTGAACTCGTGGTGTAGGGGCACCGGTCTGGTCGCCGACCTGACCACCGTCACCGGTCGTGCACTTCGGCGGAACAGGTCGACCTCGAAGCGGGTGGTGTCGCCCAGGGTGGCCGACAGCAGGATCTGCTGGGCCCGGTTGAGCTCCAGCAGGGGAACTTGCCAGGCCCAGCCCCGGTCGGGGTCGGCGATGAAGTGGAACTCGTCCATCACCACCTGACCGACGTCGGCCCGATTGCCTTCCCGCAGGGCCATGTTGGCCAGGACCTCGGCGGTACAGCAGATGATTGGGGCCTCGTGGTTCACGGCCGCGTCGCCGGTGAGCATCCCGACCCGGGCCGGGCCGAAGGTGCGGGACAGTTCGAAGAACTTCTCCGACACCAGGGCCTTGATGGGGGCGGTGTAGAAGCTGCGCTCACCCCGGGCCATGGCGACGGTGTGGGCGGCGGCGGCGATCAGGCTCTTGCCCGAGCCGGTGGGGGTGTTCACGATCACGTGATCACCAGACGCCACGGCCAGAAGTGCTTCCTCCTGGTGGGGGTAAAGCTCGAGGTTCAGATCTGCGGCCCACTCCAAGAAGAGGTCGACGGCGGCGTCTACTCCGGGCTTGTCGCCCAGCCGGTCTCCCAGGTTCATCGACTCACCGTTCACGACCACAGCGCTCCGATGGTAGGGCGCGGTGCGGGCAGCCGGTCCGGGGTTGACGGTAAGAGGTCTCGGGCGCACCGTGACTACGGGGGGGCCGGACCATTCAGGGGTGTTGAGATGTTCGTTCAGGTGATCGAAAGCCATACCGACCAGCCCGACCGGGTGGCAGCGCTTGTAGATCGTTGGGAGCGCGACCTGCGGCCAGGGGCGCACGGTTACATCGGCTCGACCGGTGGCGTCGCCAGCGATGGTCGGTTCGTGGTCATGGCTCGGTTCGTGGATCGAGATGCGGCACAGGCCAACGCCGCCCGGCCCGAGCAGTCGGCTTGGTGGACGGAGATGGAAGCGTGCCTCGACGGCAATGTCACCTTCCACGAGACCGACGACGTGGTCGAAATGCGCAACGGCGACGCCCAGAAGGCGGGCTTCGTGCAGGTGATGGAAGGCCACGTCACCGACCGTGACCGCGCCGTGGCGTTGGAGCACGAGATGGAAGATCTGCTGCCCGAGCTCCGGCCGGACCTGCTCGGTACCACCACCGCCTACTTCTCCGACGGTGCCTATGCCGCGGTGGCCTACTTCTCCAGCGAGAACGAGGCGCGGCGGCGAGAGAAGGACGCCATGCCCGACTCTCTGGCCCGCCAGTTCGAGGAGTGGACCAGGCTCCAGACCGTCGACGAGTACATCGATCTAACCCAGCCGATCCTGATCAGGGCCTGACCGTTTGAGGTCGCCTCGTGGGGCCCGGACGACGGACGTGGTCGGCGTGTCGACCTAACCTCGACCGGTGACCGCTGACCCCAGCTCTGATCCTTCCGGGGCCGAGGTCGGCACCCACAACCGCGATCTGCACCGATATGAGCAGATCGAGACCGGCGATACGGTCTGGTTGATCGACCGAGAGTTCGTGACCTCCAACTGGGCCTGCATCTGGGGTCGGGGATGTCTGGGAATATTGGCCGAACCGGCACCGGAGCTGAACCAGGGATGCTGTTCGGTGGGTGCACATCTCGACGGAGAGGAGGAGGCGGCGACGGTTTCGGGTCTGGCCGCCACCCTTGATCCGGCCCGATTCCAGTTCCATCGGACCGCCGCCGAGGGTGGGGTCTTCGCCGATGAGACCAGGACCTTCACCCGGGTGGTGGACGGGGCCTGTGTGTTCCTCAACCGGCCGGGCTTCACCGGTGGTGAGGGCTGTGCCCTGCACATCGCGGCCGTCGACGACGGCGAGTCACCCTTGGATTGGAAGCCGTCGGTGTGTTGGCAACTGCCCGTTAAGGTCGACTGGGTCGACCGGCCCGATGGTCGAGAGCAGGCCACCGTGCGGGCTTGGTCTCGGGCCGACTGGGGTGACGACGGCGACCCCATGCACTGGTGTTGTACCGAAGGGGAGTTGGCCTATGTGGGCGATGAGCCGGTGATCGACTCGTTGGCTCCCGCCCTGGAACGAATCCTCGGCCCCGAGGTCCACGTGGAACTGCGCCGACGTCTTGCTCGGTAGCTGCGGTCAGCAGTCCACCGCGATTGCCATCGTTTGGCAGATGTCATGAATCCGGGCATCGCTGAGTCGGCCTAGGCGGGTGGTGCTCCGGGGGGTCCGACTACGGCGACGACGGAGAGCTGGTTGGTGCCCGGTATTGTCGCCGAGATGTTCAGGCGTGGGCGTTTCCTCGGAGGGCTGCTGGTGGCTGCGGGGCTGATCCCCGCCGTGCTGGGGCTGACCGGGTGTGGGGCCGACGTACCCGGTCGTGGCGAACTGGTCCAGGCGTTCGAGGACTCGGGCCTGTCGCCTGATCTGTCGCGTTGTGTCAGCGATGCGCTGTTGAAGAACCTGCCCGACGAGGACCTGATACGTCTGGTCGAGGGCGGCCAGGGGTCGGGACCTCGTGACGACCCCGACCGAGACGACGACCCCTACGACCTGACCCGCGCCGCTCTGACCAAGTGCCAGGAACAGGACCGCACCACCACCACCACCATTACGTCGTCGGCACCGAGGTCTTCGACTACGGCACCCACAGGGTCAGACATCTCGGATTCGACGTCGACCACCACCCAGTAGCCAAAGCTCCGACGGTGTCCGCTCTGGTGATTTCGTCGGGAACACATTCGTGTTGACGGTGCAGTGCGACCTCGCCGCGCCCGGGGATGAGGCCAAGCCATCCCCCGTCGACCTCCTCGGCCGACTTCTTGGCATGCCTTCCATAATCCACACCCGAACACACCAGGAGGCGTACGTACGCGCTGCTATCGCACGTACGTGCTATTCTCGTACCTATGGCCATAACCGCCTCCAAGCTGCGTGCGAACGTGTACCGGATCCTCGATGAGGTACTGGCCACGGGGCAGCCGGTGGAGATCATTCGTGGCGGACGAACGCTGCGGATCGTGCCCGATGAGGAACCCACGTCACGGCTCGACCGGATTAGGGCGCTCGGGGTCATCATCGGGGACCCCGACGACCTCGTCCACAGCGACTGGTCGGACGCGTGGCGACCCTGACCCACCTGGACACACATGTCGTGGTGTGGCTCGTCACCGGTGAGCACGCAAGGCTTTCCGAGAGTGCCAGGGACATGATTGAAGAGGACTGCTTGGAGGTCTCTCCTATGGTCGGGCTCGAGCTCACCTACCTGTGCGAGGTTGGGCGGCTCGAGATCGATCCTGCTGAGATCCTGTCGGAGCTACGCAGGTCCATCGACCTGCGTGAGTGTGACGAGCCGTTCGGGAACGTCGCCTCGATCGCCCGCGGTCTTTCCTGGACTCGTGACCCCTTTGACCGGCTGATCGTCGCTCAGGCGGTAGCGGCCGGAGCGCGTCTAGTCACCCGAGACGACACGATCCGGCACCACTTCTCCTACGCCTGCTGGTGACACCGGGAGTGGGCTCGCCGATGGCACCCGGTGACTCCTCCGCCGACTGATCGGCGGGTTGGTCAGAGCTCGGGCCAAGCCTTGGTGGTGGTTCGGGGCCGCTTGCGTTGAGCGGACAAGGCCCACGCCTTGCGCCAAGCGCCCTCGGTGGGTGCACCCAGCACCGGGGTCTCACCGGCGGCGGCTCGGCGCCTAGCTGAGTACCAGTCGGTGGTCGCCTCGTCGGCCAAGGCCGCCACCGCCCGCTCCAGGCGGTCGGCCAGCGTCTGGGACCGCTCGCCCTCACCGGGGATCAACGGTTTGCCGAAGGTGACGACGGTGCGGCCCGGCTTCGGCCGGTTCTTGCCCTTGGGCGGGATCCTGCCGGTGCCGGCCAGGTGTACGGGCACGATCGGGACGCCGCAGCGGATCGACAGGTAGGCGGCGCCACCTCTAAAGGGTTGGCCCCAGCCGTCGGGGGAGCGTCCGCCCTCGGGGAAGATCACCATGGACCAGCCCCGGTCGATCAGCTCGGCGGCCTGTTCAGCGGATCGGCGGTTGACCTTGGTGCGCTCGATGGGGATGGCGTTCAGCACCAGGGCCGAGGCCGTGGCCTTGATCTTCGAATCGAAGAAGTAGTCCGCCGCCGCGGCCGCGAAGACCTGGTGGCGGTGGGGCTCGGGAAGCGAGGTGATCAGCAGGCCAGCGTCGAGGTGGCTGTGGTGGTTGGCCGCGAAGATGACCGGTCCGTCCAGGTCGGCCAGGCGGTCGAGCCCGCGACGCTCAGGCTGGGCGAGACCGGCGACCACGGCACGCAGGACGCCTTCGGTGAGCAAGTACCGGCCGTAGCGGGCCGGCATCCGGCGGGCCCAGTCCGAGTCGTAGTGGGCGCCGAGGTTCTTCGGGTCCCGTCGCGGTTCAACGGTGAGGGGAACGGTCGGGGGCGCATATGGGAACGACGCCTTTGACACCAGGTCGCGGGGCCGAGGCACCTTCCGAACCGTGTCTTCGTAGGCGGCGGCCAGCTTCTCCAGACCCTTGCGGTCGGCCATCGTCTGGTCCCTACTTGACGTCCGCCATTACCAGTGGCGGGTTCTTGTAGTGGGTGATGGAAGCTCCCGGCCCGACCACGTCCTCGGCCATCTCCAGGGCATCTTGGAGGGTGGAGGCGGCCTTGAAACCAAGGCGCTTGACCGCCCGGGTGTCGCCACCGACCACGATCACCCGACCCAGGTGTTGAAGGGCGTGGCTGCCCCAGTACCACATGTAGAACGGGTGGACGCCGTGGTAGGCGTAGCTGGTCCGGTACAGGTGGCGGTACCACTCGTCCTCGGCGAACTGCTTCTCCCAGCGCTCCTCGATCAGCTTGGGGTCGGTGGTCTCGGCCAGCACCTGCTCGAAGAAGTCGATGTAGCTGGGGTGGTGAACCGGGTGGAACTCCCACGGCGTGGGGTGGGTCATGATCAGCACGCCGCCCTCACGGACCAGCGGCTTGCCCCGGTACATGTTGAAGAAGTAGCCGAGCCCGAGGCACATCACCAGGATCGGGTTCATGATCGAGTTGACGTTGTACGGGCAGATGTAGGGGAGGCCCATGGTCAAGATGTCGGTCTGGCCTTCGACCTCGACGAGGTGCTGGTCGAAGCAGTGGGTGAGGGTGCGCTCGTGCACGGGCTCGATGGCACCGGCGGTCACCGAGGTGACACCGTAGGGGGCGCGGTGGTTCTGGAAGATCTTGCGACGGGTCGGGCTGGACAGCCGCTTGAGACCCTGCTGCATGCCGATGAAGCTCACCCGGTCCCGGGTGGTCCATTCCCACTCCCGCTTGGCCAGCACCGACATGGGGCCGTCCTGGCCGAAGGTGTCGGTGTTGATGGTGGTCTCGATCTGGAACACCTTCACCCCGGCGTCGGCGATGACAGCGCCCATCCGCCAGTTGGAGTGGTGGAGTTCGGAGTTGTGGCGGTCCATGAAGCTGCGGGAGTGCTGCATGGTGTGCACGTTGTGGTGGTGCTTGATGGAGCGGTAGCTGGCCAGGCCGGTGGCAGTGGACTTGTGGCCGCCGTCCATGGACACGATGTTGATGTTCACGTAGATCAACAGGTCCGACTCGGCGGCCCGCTTGTTGATCTCGACCTCTTCGCCGTGCTTGGTGGTGCCCAGGAACGCCAGGTTGTCGGGGTCCTCGGCGTCGTGGTTGTACAGGGCTCCCGACGGGGCGAAGGCGTCGTACACCCGGTCACCGACCGCTTCGCGCAGCTCGGCCTCGGTCATGCGCCGGTGCAGCGCCAGCGCGGCGATGAGGTGGACGTCGTCGACTCCGGCCGAGGCGGCCAGGTCGAGGACCTGTTCGATGACCCGCTGGCGGATGTCGGGCCGCTTCATGGGCGGCAGCGGCAGTGAGATGTCGTCGAAGGCGATGGTGAGCTTCATGCCCGCCTTGAGCAGGGCCGGTAGCGGCTCCATGTCGAGGGGGTTGTGGAGGGCGTGGTGGATCTCGGCTTCCACGTCGTCGAGCGCGCCAGGGGCTCACCGGGGTAGATCACCCGGCTGCGGCCGGCGGGCAACTTCTCGAGGCGGAAGCCCTCGCCGTGGTGGAACAGGATCGGCGGGGTCGACTTGTCTACGTCGAGGACGAAACCGGGGCGGGGCATCAGCGATGGTCCTTGGTGCGGGCGGGGTGGGGGGGGGGGGGGGGGGGGGGGGCCCCGCCCGCGGGGGGGCCTGTCGAAGGTCGAACGCCACCTTGACCGCACCTCGTGGGCCGGCGGTGGCGGCGTGGTCGATGGCCTCGCGGTAGCGGGCCAGGGATAGGCGGCGCTGACCAGGCGAGTGAGATCAGCGTCGACCACCACGGCCAACGCTGCTTCGAAATCGGCTCGCGTGTAGGCGTAGCAGCCTCGGATGGCGGTCTCACGGTGCCAAAGGGTGGTGAGGTCGAGGCTGGTATGGCCGGGCATGCCCACCACCAGTACCTCGCCGCCGGGGGCTACCACCTGTAGGGCTTGGGCGAGGCTCGCGTCGGTGCCGACGCAGTCGACCACCAGGTCGACACCATCGGTGAGCTGGCCCTCGCCCGGTGGCGCCGTCAGCCTCACCGATCACCCAGGACCGGTGAGCGAACGGACCACCCGTCCCAGCTCGCCCGGGGCGACGACCAGATCGGCACCGAGGCTGGCGGCCAGGTCCTTTTGGTGGGGGTACTTGCCGGTGGCCACGATGCGCTCGACCGAGGCACCGCTGGTGGGGTGGCGCAGGGCGGCGATGGTGAGCAGGCCCAGGGTGCCGGTGCCGATGACGGCCACGGTGCCGAGCGGTCCGAGGGCACCCACCCGCCGGGCGGCGTGCACGGCGCAGGCCGTGGGCTCCACCATCACTGCGGCCTCATCGGCCATGTGATCGGGGATGGGCAGGATCTGGCTGGGGTGGGCGACCATCTCCGCTGACCAACCGCCGCCGGTCGATTCGCAGAACCCGCTTTGCAGACCCGGTTCGAGGTGGCCGAAGGCCAAGCGTCCACAGTGGTTGGTCCGACCCTGGGCACAGGCCCGGCACGGGGGATCGATGCCGCGGGTGACACAGGACAGCACCGGGATCAGCACCGCCCGGGTGCCGTCGTCCAGGTCGCCGACCACCTCGTGGCCGGGAGTGAACGGGAAAGACACGATGGGTTCGAAGTAGCGACTGGAATGGCCGTCGATGGTGGCCAGGTCCGAGCCGCAGATGCCGGCCAGGCGGGGACGCAGGCGTACCCACTCCGGCGTGGGCAGGTCGGGCTCGTTCACGTCGCGCAGGCTGAGCGGACCGATCGATGCGCCCGAACCGGCCCGGAGCCGACCGGCCACGGCCGCCGCGGCGTAGCGGGCAGGTTTGCGGTGGAAGCGGATCGCCTTCATCGGGTGACCTTCATCGGGGAGCGGGCCGGTTCACGGTGCGGCGCGGCGCCAGCGGAACGGGGTTGGGTCGAAAGCCGGGGGCCTTGGACCACTGTTCGATCAGCCAGCCTCGCTTGCGGGCCAGGCTGGCAAGGCGGGTCTCGGGGTTGACCGCCACCGGGAAGCCGACGACTTCGAGCATGGGCAGGTCGTTGGACGAGTCGGCGTAGGCCACGGCTTCGTCCAGGTTCAGGTCGTGGAGTTTGGCGTAGTCGAACAAGGCCGAAGCCCGGCTCTCACCGGTGGGGGGCACGTCGACCATCTGCCCGAGGTAGCGACCGTCGTCGCCGACGGCGAGTGACGCCGAGACGATGTCGTCGAAGAGGGGACGTAGGGGTTCAACGACGAAGTCGAGAGCGCCGGTGATGAGCACGGTGCGATGTCCGAGGGCCCGGTGCTCGCGGACTCGGCGGATGGCGGCGGGGAAGCTCTTGGTCAAGATGAGCTGGGACAGCATCTCGGCGGAGTCTTCGCGGATCTGTTCCACGGGAGCGCCCTCGTAGCGCCGGTAGAACTGGCGGAGGAAGTCGCTGCGGTCGGCCCGGTCCATGCGCAACAGGCCGGGGGCTTCGCCGAGCAGCTTGGCGGTGAGGCGGAGCTTGTCGTCCCGGTCGAGTCGGCGGCTGGCCAGCCAGGCGTAGCTGGTGACCACGTTGGAGGCGATGAGGGTGTTCTCCAGGTCGAAGGCGGCGAGCTGGCGGTCCGGGGAAAGGACCTGACGGCGCAATCGGTCCGAGCGTGACTCGCCTCGACCCTTGCGGCCGTCAGTGCGGACCCGGGCGTGTTCGACCACCGAGGGCAGGTGGATCTGGTGGACGTAATGATCCCAGTCGACCACCCGGGGATCCATGCAGAAGGTGTCGGCGTCGGTTCCAGCGAGCGATCCCTGAAGGGCCAGTAGTCGGTCCACCCCGTAGATGGCTTCACACGAGGTGTAGGCGCCGTAGAGCTCGACGTAGGTGAGCGCACGCGACACCGTGTCTCGCTGCTCTTCGACCTTGGCCGACCATTCGGCCTGCTTGCCTCGCAGGGGCAGCGCCCCGATCAGCTTCTCGGTCCGGTCCAAGGCGGACTTGGCCCGTTCCAGCTGACCCTGAACCTTGTTGCGTGTGGTGTAACCCCAGTCGGGCACGGCGATGGGCTGGCCCTCGGCGTCATACAGCGGGTGTTCGGCGAACCAGCTCTGCACCAGGTCGACGAGGCGCTCGTACTTGAGGGGGTTGGCCGAACCCGATGCCACCTGGGTGATGTCGGGGGAGCCGTCGGCGTTGGCCGGGCCCCGGGCCGCCACCCCGATGATGGCCCCGACCACAAGGTCGACAGGGATCACGTCCACAGTGCCCTCGGGCACGCCGGGGAACTCCTTGAGCAGACCCCGGGCGTAGGAGATGATCACCGGCTCGGCCATACGGAAGCCGCGGATCCAGCCCGGCACCGGCTCGGCCCACGCCGATTCGATGATGGCGGGGCGGACCACCGAAACCGGCACCGCACCCCGGTTCTGGCCCAGGGCCTGCTCGCCGAGCGCCTTGGTCATGGCGTAGGCGTCGGGCCACCCCAGCGATGCGGCCCGGGCCCGGCCGGCGTCGACCAGTTGGGCCTTCACCCAGTCGGCCCGGTGCTGTTCGGACTTGGCGGCCAGCAGGGGAGTGCCGGCGCCGCCCAACTCGTTGCGGGCCTGGTCCATGAACCGGGCCAGCTGTTCGGGACGGCGACTGGCCGCTTCGGCGTCGGCGCGCAGCCGCCGGGCGCCGTCGACCTCTCGCTGCCAGTTGATGTCGGAGATCCAGAACGGGCTGTCGTCCACGGGGATCTCGGGGGCGGCGCCACGACGGTTGCCAGCCACGTAGCAGGTGGACACGGCCACCAGGTGGGGGGTGACCCCGAGGTCGCCGAGGGTTCGGGCGATGCGGGTCGGACCCATGAGGTTGACCTCGACGGCCAGGTCCAGTGGCGAGTCGAAGCTGACGGTGGCCGCCGAGTGGATGACGATGTCACAGGTGGCTAGCACGGCCCGCCCGGCATCGGTCAGGCCCAGGCCGTCGGTGCCGACGTCGCCTTCGATGACCTGAACCCGCCGGGCTACCTCGGCGTCGAAGGCATCCTTGCCGCCCAGTTCGGTGCGGATCCGGTCGAAGCAGTTGTTCTTGAAGATCTCGCGGGCGGCGCGCTGTTCCACGTTGCGCATGCGTCCGGCCCGGATCAACAGGACCAGTTCGCAGTCGGGCACCGAGCGCAGGAGTCGTTCGACCAGCGCGGTCCCGAGGAAGCCGGTGGATCCGGTGACGGCGATGCGTTTTCCGGCGAGGTCGTCGGCGATCACCCCCATTGTCTACCAAATGGTAGAGAGATGTGCGAGCATTGTGGGGTGGTGGACCGGACCCGGACCGACGAGGCGGTCGAGGATGCCGGGTCGTCAGGGCCTCGCTCTGGCCCGGCGCGACGCAACAGCGCGCTTCGGGTGGCCGACGGGTCCGGTGAGCGCCCTCGATCGGACACCTCCGAGCGGATCTTGGCCGCCGCACTGTCTCGTTTTGCCGAGCGCGGAGTGGAAGCGACGTCTCTGGATTCCCTGGCGGCCGACATCGGGGTGCGCAAACAGACGATCCTCTACTGGTTCCCGTCCAAGGACCGGCTGTTGGAATCGGTCATCGACCACGCCGTGGACGAGTTGGGCACCTACCTCTCCGAGGCGGTAGCGGCCGAACCGGGCTCCTTCGAACGGCGGGTGGCCGCCGCCGTGGACGCCACCTTCCGCCTGGGTCGTTCCCGGCCCGAGCTGCTGGCGCTGCTGCGAGAGGTGGCCAGGGTCGGGCCGACCGCACTCGGCTACCTCCGCCAGGCCTTGGATCCTTTGCTCGACACCGCGGTCCACTCGATCGGTGGCGCTCAGGGTGGTGGTAGGGCAAGCGACGAACAGGCACGTCGCGCGCTGCTGGCGGCCGGATCGCGGGTCGTGGGGCTGGCGACCGAGGCCGAGATCCGGGCCGCGGTGGGTCTGCCTCCCGATCTGGTGTGGCTGCGCAACCGGCGAAGCGCGCTGATCTCCGAGGTCACCGCCGCTCTAGGGTCCCCGCGGATAGGTCCGGTCGTCGTCGCTGCGAGGTGACCGTTCCCCTGTGTCGGGTCAGTGGGGTAGGCGGTGGCGGGTTCGGTGTTGGTGGCGGGCCAAGGCCAGGTCGATCAACTTGTCCAACAGGGCCCCGTAGTTCAACCCGGCCGCAGCCCACAGCGAAGGGAACATGGAGTACGGCGTGAACCCGGGCATGGTGTTGATCTCGTTGAACAACAGCCCGCGGCCCGGCCTGCCGTCGCCGCGCTGCTCTTCGTAGAAGAAGTCGACGCGGGCCAGGCCGTCACATCGCAATGCCTTGTAGGCCTCCACCGCCAGTCGGCGGGCCTCCTCGGCGACCTCGACGGGCAGATCGGCGGGGACCACCATCTCGGCGGCGCCGTCGAGGTACTTGTCCTCGTAGTCGTAGAAATCGTGGGTGGGAACGATCTCCCCCACGACCGACGCCTTCGGCTCGTGGTTGCCGATCACGCCTACTTCGACCTCACGGGCCGATACCGCCGCTTCGATCACCACCCACTCATCGAGGGAGGTCGCCGTCTGCACGGCCGCTGCCAGCTCAGCGGGGTCGGTGGCTCGGGAAACCCCGACCGAGGAGCCCATGTTGGCGGGCTTCACGAAAACCGGCCACCCCAACTCGGCACCCACTCGTTGGACCAACTCGTCGAACCCGCTGGACTCGGGCGACACCTCGATGTCTCGCACGGCCAGATGGGCCACGATCGGCAGTCCGGCCGCGGCCGCCACCGTCTTGGCCATGGCCTTGTCCATGTTGAGGGCCGAACCGAGCACCCCAGATCCGACATAGGCGACGTCGAGCAGTTCGAGCAGGCCCTGAACGGTGCCGTCCTCTCCTCTCGGTCCGTGAAGGACCGGCAGGACGACGACAGGGCGGCCGTCGGTCTCGGTCAGCACTGGCCTGGGATCGAGCTCGACCCCATCGCCGTCGTCATCGTTGTCGTCGGCGCTGATGGGGTCGCCGAGAGAAGCGGGCAGCGAGGCCGGTAGCACCCGTTCGTCGGAACGTAGCGCCCGTTCCAGCGACCGCGACCGCATCCACCGCCCGTCACGGGTGATGGCCACCGCATCGATCTCGTACCGATCAGGGTCCAGCGCCGCCAGCACATGGGCGGCGGAGATACATGAGATCTCGTGCTCGGCGGACTGGCCGCCGTAGAGCACCACGAGCCGGACAGGAGCTACAGCCATGGGCGCCGATTGTAAGGAGCCTGACGATCCTCCCTGCGCTTCGCCGGGACGTCGAGGCTGAGACGGGTGGGATTGGCCCGGTAGCGTCTGATCGGTGCGACTGACCACCTCCGACATCGCTGCGGCACTCGACGGCGAGGTGTTCGGTCGGGAGACGTCCGTGGACGGGGCGAGCATCGACAGCCGGACCATCGGAGACGGTCAACTGTTCGTACCGATCGTGGCCGACCGTGACGGTCACGACTTCATCGGTGCTGCTCTCGCCGGCGGCGCCGCGGCCTACCTGACCAACGGCCCGATCGAAGCAGCCACCGCGGTGCGCTGCGAAGACACGTCGCAGGCGCTCACCGCGCTGGGGCGCCTGGCACGAACCCGGCTGGCGGGTGAGGTGATCGGCGTTACCGGAAGCGTGGGCAAGACCTCGCTCAAGGACCTGCTCCGGTCGGTGGCGGGAACTACCTGGTCCACCCACGCCGGAATCGGATCGTTCAACAACGAGATGGGCGTTCCCCTCACCTTGCTCGGTTCCCCCGACGGCACCGAGGTGACGGTGGTGGAGATGGGGGCACGAGGCATCGGCCACATCGCCGACCTCTGCACCGTGGCCAGGCCCACCGTCGGAGTCGTGACCGTGGTGGCCGGGGCCCACATGGAGCAGTTCGGTTCCTTGGCCGCGGTGGCCATGGCCAAGGGCGAGTTGGTCGAGGCGATCCCGGAATCTGGTCTCGCCGTGCTCAACGCCGATGACGAGTTGGTGGCGGCGATGGCGGCACGCAGTCAGGCC
This sequence comes from Microthrixaceae bacterium, assembly GCA_016702505.1. Lineage (NCBI taxonomy): Bacteria > Bacillati > Actinomycetota > Acidimicrobiia > Acidimicrobiales > Microthrixaceae > Microthrixaceae bacterium. The sequence continues at coordinate 302,837 of JADJDU010000030.1, read as the reverse complement.
CGGGTGCTCACTTTCGGGCGTATCCGTGGTGAGGTGCGCGCCGAACGGGTGAGGCTGGGCGACGACCTGCGAGCCAGATTCCACCTCGCCAGCCCTTGGGGCGACGCCACGGTGCAGATGGCTGTGGCCGGGGAGCACCAGATCACCAACGCCCTCGGGGCGGCCGCGGCAGCGTTGGGCCTGGGAGCAGAACCCGAAGCGGTGGCCGAGGGACTGGCTCGGGCTGTCTTGTCCGGAGGGCGAATGCACCTGCGCACCGCCCCTGACGGAACCCGGGTGCTCGACGACTCCTACAACGCCAACCCCACGTCGATGGCAGCCGCCCTTCGGGCACTGGCCGCGCTCCCAGCCCAACGTCGGGTGGCGGTGTTGGGCACCATGGCCGAACTGGGGTCGGTCGCTGAAGCCGATCACGAGGCAACGGCAGCGCTGGCCCAGGAGTTGGGTCTGGAGGTGATCTCGGTGGCCGAGCCCCGCTACGCGAACGTGGAGGTCGCCGCGCCCGACGTGGCTGGTGCGGCCGCGGCGGTCCGATCCCACGGGCCGACGGGGCCAGACACCGCGGTGTTGGTGAAGGCCAGTCGTTCGGCCGGCCTGGAGCGGGTGGTGGCCCTACTGCTGGAGCACTGACCCGGCCTCAGGAGGCGAGCGGACAGACGAGCCGACCTATGAACACGGCGTGGCTAGACCGAGGCGGAGCCACGGTCTGATCAACCTCGCAGCGACGACGGCCGGACCTATCCGCTAGGACCCTCAGCGGGGTGAGGCTGATAGTCCATGGTGGCGGCCAGGGCCACGGCCACCGCGGCTCCGACCGCGATCATGGCCATGATGCTGGTGCGTTCGAGGAACCATCCGCCCAGCAGGCCACCAAAGGGAACGGTGCCGCCAAAGCCCATGATCCACAACGCCATCACCTTGCCTCGAACCGCGTCGTCGAGGTCCTGTTGGAGGACGGTGGACAGGGAGGTGATGACCGCGAAGTAGACGCCACCGAGCAGAAGGATCACCGCGAACGCTGGAGCCGGACTGCGCAGGGATCCGAACGTCACCAACATCACGGCGAAGCCGATGAGGCCAAAGCGGGTAACCCGAGCCATCGACGAACCGGCAAACACAGTTCCGATGGACAGTGCACCCACCACGGCACCCAGGCCGAAGCAGGCGTAGAGCGCGCCGTAACTGCCGCTGCGGGCTTCGATGCCCAAGTTCACCGCGGCGATCTCGGGCATCTGGGTGATGAAGGGAAGGCTCAGGAACGAGAACGTGAAGATCGTCGCCAAGCACTGGCCCACCACCCGGTCGGTGCGGGCCACCCGCACGCCTTCGAGGAGCCGGTGTAGGCCTTGGGCCCCCGTGGATGGCGGTTCGGGAAGTGGTACCCGCAAGATCGTCGCCACGATGGCGGCGAAGCTGGCGGCGTTGACCAGGAACACCCACGAGGCGCCGAAGCGGACGAAGATCACCGACCCGATGGCGGGCCCGACGATGCGAGAGGCGTTCATCTGCACCGAGTTGAGCGAGATGGCGCCAGACAGGTCCTCTCTGGGTACCAACACCGGGACCACGGCGCTGAACACCGGGGCATAGAGGGCGTTGCCGATCCCGATGCACAACACCACCAAGACCAGCAGCGCCTTGTTGGGCTGGTCGGGCACGGCGACCAACGCCAGCAGAACCGAGAAGATCGCCTGTTGGATGCTGAGGGTTAGCAGCACCTTCTTGCGGTCGAAGGCGTCGGCCAGCATGCCGCCCACCATCGAGAACACCAGTAGTGGTCCCAGTTGAGCGGCGGTCATGATGCCCACGAACACCGCCGAGCGGGTCAGGTCATAGGCCAGTGCCCCCAAGACCACGTTCTGCATCCAGGTTCCGATGTTGGAGGCGAACGCCCCCAGGTAGATGGTGCGAAACGTCCGGTGGGAGAACGCCGATCTCGCTGTGCCCGGCACCGGGCCACGACGCCCGCTCTCAGATGGAGCGATCACATCGGGTCCGGGCACCTGCCGAGCGTACGGCCGAACCCTGTGGGCGGCGACATCTGTTCCCACGTTCTCGGGACACTTCGCCGACACCCTTACCCCGAACCCCGAACCCCCGACCTCGATCGCTTGATCCAAGTCGAACGGGTGAGCGATGTCGGACCTCTCAGTGCCGTCGAGTATCGGTGGCAGCGGCGATGAGTTATGGAGGTCGGCGGTACGGTCAGGGTGGTGGCAACCGAACCGCGTCAGCCTGGTCCCGATCCCGATCCCGATCCCGTCGACGGCGCCCGGCCTGAGCCGGTCCCGGGCACCGCAACGTCTGATGACTGGAACCTGTCGACCGGTAGGCCGGACCCGGCCGGGCTGGCGGTGGCCGTGGCTCCCCGCTCGGCGCCGTGGATCGATGGCGCTGTCACGTCGGCCGGTGCCCGCCTGGCTCCGCTCGATGCCGCATCGGCACTGGTGTGGACGGCACCCGACCAACCCGACGAGCTGGAAGCGGTCCTCCGGAATGCTGAGAGCATTGACTGGGTGCAGCTGCCGTGGGCGGGGATAGACCCCTACGTCGAGCTGATCCGGCGCCGGAACGAGCTGGTGTGGACCTGTGCCAAGGGCGTCTACTCAGATCCGGTCGCCGAGCACGCCCTGGCTCTTCTGCTGGCCGGGTTCCGCCACCTCGGTGGCTACGCCCGGGCTACCGAATGGGGACGACCGGAAGGTCGCAACCTGTTCGGAGCTCGCGTCACCATCGTCGGTGGCGGGGGTATTGCCCGCGTCCTCGTCGACCTGCTGGCCCCGTTCCGGTGCCAGATCACCGTGGTCCGCCGCTCTCCTGGAGTGCCGGTGGACTCA